>JAVRKN010000051.1:0-8081 GCA_031962405.1 Athalassotoga sp.
GCTATTGGCTATAGGCCATATCGCGCCATCTGAATAGACATTTTAAAGTTGAATCAGTTATAATATTTGTAATGTGACTACAATTTGAATTATGGTGGGAGGAATTTTGATGAACAAATCTTTGGATGACCTCGTTTTATCGATGAAAGATGAAATGCTAAAGGAAATTTCTGAAGTTATAAAGTTCAAATCTTACAAGGTCAAGGGTACGGAAGATGCGCCTTTTGGCGTTGAGACAAAAAAGGCTCTCGAGTATGTGCTTGAACTTGGCAGAAAATACGGCTTTGAAACTAAAAATGTTGACAATTACGCTGGTCATGTCGAATTTGGAGTTGGGGAAAAGATCTTTGGCGTCCTTGGCCATCTTGATGTTGTGCCAGAAGGTACAGGGTGGTCTGTTGATCCATATGGTGGCATTGTAAAAGACGGGTATCTTTGGGGAAGAGGTGCAACGGACGATAAAGGCCCCATAATGGCCGCCCTTTTTGCTCTGAAGGCGGTAAAGGATTTGGGAATATCTCCGAAGAGTAAAATAAGGATAATCTTTGGCACCAATGAAGAATCCGGATGGGAATGCATGAAGCATTATTTTAAAAAGGAAAGAAAACCAGACTGGGGAGTAACCCCTGATGGTGATTTTCCGATGATAAATGTCGAAAAAGGTATAGCGGACATTCACCTCTCTCTTTACAGAAAACCAAAGAAAAATGCGAATTCAAAATTTTCACTGATCTCTTTCAGAGGTGGCGATGCACCAAACATGGTTGCGCCGACGGCCGAAGCGATATTGATATTCAAGGATAAATCAGAGATCGAAGAGGTAAGAAAGTACAAGCCATCAAATGGATCAAAGATTGAAATTGTGACTGAAGGTCGCAAATTGTTCATCAAAGCGATTGGTAAATCAGCACATGGTGCAAATCCTTCCGCCGGCATCAACGCTATAAGCGCGCTTGTTGAACTTTTGAGTACGTTGAGTTTGGACGATGAAGAATTGTCTGGACACATCAAAAATATCTCAAAAAAGATAGGCTATGAAACTGACGGGAAATCTCTTGGCATATCTGGTCAGGATGGTATGTCAGGACCTTTAACGGTGAATCTTGGTCTCATGGAGATAACGCAAAAGAGAATGAAATTGGTTTTGAACATAAGATATCCCATATTCTTCAATTTAAAGATGATAAAGAGGCAAATAGAAGAATCACTAAAAGGCATGAAAGTTTCAATAGGTCATCACCACGATCCACTTTTTGTTTCTCCAGACAACGAACTCGTGCATCTTTTATCAGATGTGTATGAAGAAATGACAAAACAAAAGGCCTTTTTGATAGCCATAGGAGGCGGAACGTACGCAAGGGCTATTCCGAATGCCGTTGCCTTTGGCCCCACATTTCCAGGTCATGGATCAACAGAACATCAGCCAGATGAGAGAATTTTAGTTGATGATCTTGTGATGATAGCGAGAATTTACGCACAATTGTATTACAAAATTCTTTCTTGAAGGGGAGGTGCTTATGTCAATACTTGAAGATTTACGTGCTAAATTAAAAGACTCGATGATCGCTAAAGACGAAACCCGTACGCGCGTGTTGAGAATGCTTGTTTCAGCCGTTAAAAATTTTGAAGTTGAAAAGATGAAGGCCGTAACAGAAGAAGAATTTGATGCCATAGTCAAAAAACAAATCAAGGAACGTGAAGAAGCGATAAGTGATTTTGAGAAGGGAAATCGCCCCGATCTTGCAAAGGCAGAAAAAGATGAACTTGAAATATTGAAAGAATTCGCACGTCCTGAACTATCAGATGAGGAAGTTGAAAAATTCATCTCGCTTAAAATAAAGGAGTTAAATCTTTCTTCTTCAAAGGAAATGGGCAAACTCATGGGAATTGCGATGAAAGAATTGAAAGGAAAGGTTTCGGGAGATCGCGTCAAAGCGATTGCCGAAAAACTTTTAAAATAAAAAAATTCGGTGAGGAGGAAGAAAAATGCTTGGAAACAGATACGGCACTCATAGGGTTATAGAACCAAAGGGAGTGCTTCCGCAGCCTGCGTGGAAGATTGATAACGACGTTTCGAAGATCTACGATAACGAGATTCTCGTTGATGTCTTAACGTTAAACATCGATGCCGCTTCTTTCACTCAGATCAAAAAGGAAGTTGGAGAAGATGAAGAAAAAGTTGGATCAAAGATTCTTGAAATAGTGAATTCAAGAGGTAAGATGCACAATCCAGTCACGGGATCGGGAGGCATGTTAATAGGCAAAATTGAAAAGATTGGGGACGCTCTTAAGGGAAAGGTAGATGTAGAAGTTGGAGACGAAATAGCCACTTTGGTTTCCCTTTCTTTAACGCCATTGAATATAAAGAAAATAAAAAAAGTTAATCTCAACAACGATCAAGTCGATGTGGAGGCAAAAGCGATAATATTCGAGAGCGGAGTTTATGCAAAACTTCCAAAGGACATGAACAGACGCTTGGCGCTTGCAGTGTTGGACGTTGCGGGTGCTCCGGCACAAACGGCAAGACTTGTAAATCCAAATGATACGGTTGTCATAATAGGAGCATCTGGCAAATCGGGTATATTGTGTTCTTACGTTGCCAAAAAATATGCAGGACCATCTGGACACATAATAGCAATTGTGCATTCGAAATCAAGGGCAAGATATTTAGAAAATTTGGGAATAGATGTCGTCGAGGCTGATGCAACTGATGCGGTAAAAGTTGAAAAGATAGTCTCCGAATTGACAAAGGGGAAAATGGCCGATATCACGATAAACGTCGTAAACGTGCCAGACACGGAAATGGCTTCCATACTTGCAACAAAAGATTATGGAACAGTTTATTTTTTCTCTATGGCAACATCCTTCACAAAAGCGGCACTTGGGGCCGAAGGCGTTGGGAAAGACGTGAATATGATAATAGGAAATGGTTACATGACAAACCACGCAAAAATAGCCCTTGAGGTTGTGCGCGAAAGCAAGGAAATAAGGGAATTGTTTGAAAGCCTATACTTGTAAAAAACACGGAACGCAAGTTCCGTGTTTTTCATCCCTTTACCGCTCCACCAAGCAATCCTTTTACAAAATACTTTCCCGCTATAAGGTAAACTATCAAGGTTGGAATGGCCGTTATCAACGCACCTGCCATTAACGTATTCCATTGGGCCATCATTGCACCGTTTAGATTGTTCAACATAACGGTAATAGGTCTTACATTTGGCATTGAACCAAGGATCAATCCGAACAAAAAGTTATTCCATATATTCGTGAACTGCCATATCGCGGCAACGACAATTCCTGGTATTGAAAGTGGAAGAATTATCCTTCCATATATCTGAAGTGTGTTGGCTCCATCGACTTGGCCTGCTTCGAGCAAACTTGTGGGGATTGAACTGTAAAAGTTCCTAAAGATAAGAGTCGTTATTGGTATGCCATACGCCGTGTGCGTTATGATCAAAGACCATATATTTCCGTAAAGGCCAAGTGAAGCCATGAATTTGACCAGCGGTATCAGCACAACCTGGTACGGCAAAAACATGCCAAACAACAAAAATAAAAAGATCGTGTTAGATCCCTTGAATTTAACTTTTGTAAGTGCAAAGCCACCAATAGAACCCAAAAAAACTGAGAATATCAAGGCTGGAATGGTGAATTCAAAACTGTTGATGAATCCCTGCGAGATGCCATTCCACGCGGTTACAAAGCCGGAAAAATCGAGATGGGCCGGCAAAGACCATGAACTTGTGGTGTTGACTTCTTGAAGCGACTTCATGGAAGTGATAAGCAGCATGTATATTGGAAAGAGAAAGAAGATCGAGGCGATTATCAGAACCACATAAGTTGCAATTTTTTTTGAGATTTTCATGCTTCTTCCTCCGTTATTTTACCAACCGTGAACAAATAAGGTATTACAACCACAAGGGTTAAAGCGAAGATGACAATCGCTATCGCCGCACCCTTTGCAACGAAATTCTGTTTAAAGCCTGCTATGAACATGTAAACGGCAGGCATATCCGTTGCAAAAGCAGGTCCGCCCTGCGTCATAACCCATACTATATCGAACATCTGCAAGGAAAGTTGGACCATTAAAACGAATGCCGTAACGGTTGACGATTGAACCATGGGTATTATTATATTCCAATACAACCTTAAACCATGTGCCCCATCAAGTCTTGCTGCCTCAAGTACCTCTTGAGGAATCCCTCTTAAGCCTGCAAGATAAATAGACGTTGTGAAACCCGTGTACTGCCATATGGTCGCTATTATTATGGCTGGAAGGGCGTACGTCATGCTTCCAAGCCAGTTTATAGATGGCAAATGAAGTATTTGAAATAACGATGCAAGTGCGCCATTTGTTGGATCATAAATCCATATCCATATGACTCCAGATACGACAAGCGATATGGCCATTGGAAGCAAAAACACGGTTCTGAAAAATGATTCAAACTTTATTCCACTGTTGAGTAAGGTTGCCAAGAAGAATCCCAACACCATGGTACCAATGACAAAAAAAGGAAGAAATATGAAGTTGTTTATAAGATCCATGTGAAATCTCATGTCTTGGGTGAAAAGGTAAATGTAATTTTTAAGGCCAGCAAATGACCAATTAGGAAGCAAGGTATTCCAATTTGTAAAGGATACGGCCAAAGTCCATGCTATAAAAGCATACACAAATATGCCGACGATTATAACTGATGGTAGAATAAATGCTATCGAAACAAGTGTTCTTTTTTTCATTCAAACCTCCACCAAAAGGGCACCCTTAAAGGGTGCCCAAAAACTTTAGTAATTGACGTTAGCACTTGCAACTGTCCCAGCAAGGTTATCCTGTTGAGCAGTTGTGTTGAGAAGATTAACGCAGGCTTGTAAACTCATCTCTGGATGGTATTGAATAACTGTCAAAGCATTTTCCCAATCTGTAACGAATGCAACGGGTGCTTCACTGCCGTGGACTGCGGAAGCCGTAAGTACATCTTTCTTGAGTGCTTCCATGTTTGCAACCTGAATTGGATTGAATCCCGTCGTTGGAACGTCTATTCTTGCGGGTATCGATCCTTTTATCTGATTGAAAGTGGCTTGAGCCTGTACAGTTGCTATTAATTTCAACCAATCATATCCAGTCTGAACGTCTGGAGCACCAACTGGGATCGGGAAAGAGTCGATGACAAGGTTGTAGATGCCTTCAGTTCCTGGTACCGCAACACCGCCGTAATCAACATTTGGTTTCCAACCTGCGGCCATGAAATAACCATTTGCCCAGTCTCCCATGATCGTCATCGCAGCCTGACCACTGACCAAAAGGCCGCACGCCTGATCCCATGTTAAGGACGCATGGTTTGGATTGACGTATTGAAGTTCAGTCCTGAAATACTGAATTGTCTGCTGAACAGCAGGATCAGAGGCTGTTATCTTGCCCTCAAAATATTGATTGTATTTGTCAGGACCAGCAACGGCAAGTAAGGTTTCCTCAAACAACATGGCTGTTGTCCAGTTTGCGGAATCTCCAAGCGCTATCGGAGTATAACCGGCCGCCTTGATTGTTGGAAGCATATTTATGAAATCCTGAATTGTGGTTGGCATCGTAAGACCGAGTTTATCGAATATTGCCTTGTTGTACCATACCATGTTTGCTCTGTGGACATCCATTGGAACGGCATAAAATTGACCGTTATAACTGCAAAGTTGTTGAATTCTTTCTGGAAATACCTTTGTCCATCCCTCTGATTGCCACAAATTCGTTATGGGCTGTAAGAGATTCGCGCTTGCATATTGGTACATTTCCCATCCAGCATGAACCTGGAATGTCGTAGGAGGAACACCTGCAAAGATCAAAGACTTTATGACCGCCTGCATGTTAACACCCGCACCACCGGCAACGGGGTTCTGAACTATTTTGACATCTGGATATGCCTGATGATACATGTTCAAAACGGCCGCTATTGCCTGTGCTTCTCCTCCAGCAGTCCACCAATCGTAAATCGAGAAGGTGGCCGCTAAGGACATGATTCCCATCGCCCCAATAAGGAGGCCTACCAACAAAAGCACTTTAAAACTTTTCATCTACTCCTCACCCTTTCCTTAAGAATTTGAATCTGGAAATTCCAGATCCTTTTTATTCTAATTTGTCTAAATTATCCACCACTGAATCTATGGCAAGCGCGTTGGCACCAACAATGGGAGCCTCTATCTTATTAAAACAAGTATCTCTAAACTTCATTCTATCGAGTACACCAGGCATGGCACGATTTGAAATTCTTTTATAGAGTTCATCCCCAAAATATTTCCATATCTTGTTGAACCCCCCGCCTATGATCACAATTTCTGGGTTAAAGGTGTTTACTATGTTTATGAGTCCTATCGAAAGGTAATGAAGAAATCCTTCGAGAGCGGCAATTGCAACCTTGTCTTTTTTCAAATATAAATCGGCAAGCGTCTTGAATTTTTCCGTGTAAGTATTTCCATCAAGTTTTCTACCGTTTTTCTCGTATTCGATGACCGGAAGTACAAGAGAGGCATATCTTTCAAGGCATCCGTAATTTCCACAGTGACATTTTATCTCTGATCGCGCTTCAACCACAGTATGACCAATTTCGCCACCTGCGAAACCACTCCCTCTCAAAATCTGGTGATTTATCATTGCCCCTCCACCTATTCCTTGACTTACATAAAGAAAAAAAGTGTTATTGGATTTTTTAGCATCTTCTGAAGATATACTTTCAGCGAGTACAGAAAGATTTGCCTCGTTATCTGCTATTGTTCTGTATTCGTACTTTATGACATCTCCCAAATTCAAATTTCTCCAGTTAAGATTTGGCGCGTAAATCACAGTTGCATTTTGTGCATTCACTATCCCTGGAAAGGCGAAGACCACAGATGTCAATTCATGATTCAAAGGGTAATGCTTTTCTATATCTCCTAAAGAATCGTTGACGGTTGAAATGAAACTTTCCAAAGTTGAAGTTGAAAATCTTTTTATCTCCTTGATGGATTTGTCAAAAAAACCTATCGCGAGGGTCGTTTGTTCTACTCCAACGTTAAAGACAACGCTTGACAAGAATTTTTTCGTGACGGCCACATTTACAGGTTTCCTTCCAATCTGTGATTTATCAGAATGACCTATTTCCTCAACGAGAGATTTTTCGGATAATTCGGATATAATCCTTCCCACAGTGCTTGGAGTTAGTTTTGTAACTCTCGAAAGTTCTATCCTGGAGGTTGGACCGTTCTCGACGAGATGGCGTAAAATCATCTTCTTGTTCATCATTTTCATACTTTGCAAATTTATTTTCATGATGATTTACTCCTTACTTCTTTCGACGAAAGAATAAAACATTTTTCTTTCAGATGCAAACATGTTTTTAAGCGTTTATAGACGATTATAACCAATTAAGTGCGATTAGACTTTATGGGCGTTAAATTGCTTATTTTTTCTTTGAAAATCATTGCTTATCTTCGTAATGCTTGACAACGGATCAAAAATGTGCTAAAATCAGATCGTGATCTGGTAAGAAAGCATCACATAATGATACGCGAAGGGAGTGGGTTATATGTGGTGGACATGGCAAGTTTATGATCTCTACCAAAAAGAACTCCAAGAAAAGATGGAGAAGAGATCGAGCAAGTGACATTTCCTTGCTCTACCCTGGGGTAGAGCCTTGTTGGAGAAAAATTCAAATTAGAATAAATTTCAAGCCACGCTGAGCGTGGCTTTTGTATTTTTCTACAAGACTTCCTCAAGAAAGCAGCGTCGCTTTATCCTATTTACCATATGCCATATGCTGTTTTGTGTCGGCTCCGACATGTGCCCATTCGGAAGCTGGTCCTCACTGCGTTGCGGAGGCTTCCTCACGGGCATCATGTCCTCCGCCTTATCCTATCTGCTATATGCTATTGGCTATGCGCCATGTGCTGTCTCATCGGCTCCAGCATGTGCCCCGTCGAAATCTGGTCCTCGCTTTGCTGAGCAGGACATCTCAAGGGCATCTTGCCCTTCGCCTCACCGCCCACTAATCCCTAATGTCTAATCCCTAATCCCTGTATTTGTCTTTGCTGATCACTCGTCACACGTTACGCGTCACTGT
>JAVRKN010000051.1:8181-9367 GCA_031962405.1 Athalassotoga sp.
CTGTATTCGCCATGTTGAGTATAGTTATAATCTAAATGCGATTTGGTATAATTGATTTAACTGCTGAAAAAGGGATGGATATGTTGAACAAAGAGATTTTTTACGAGGCGGCAAAAAAGTTTGGTACACCTTTGTATTTTTACGATTTAAATGAGATCAAAAGAAGAATAAAACTCGTTGGAGATACGTTAAATGGTCTGAATTATAAAATTTTTTTCGCGATGAAGGCCAATTCCAATCCTTATCTATTGAGATTCATGCATTCTTTTGGACTTGGCGCAGACACGGTCTCTGTAAATGAGTACAAAATGGCACAATTTGCCGGTTTTTTGCCCAATGAAATCGTGGTAAATGGCAACGGTAAAAGTATTGAGGATCTCCTTTTTTACGCAAAAGAAAGTCCACTATGTGTCAACGTTGATTCTTACGAAGAAATCAAGAAAATAGGTTCTCTTCAAATGCGCATAGCCTTAAGAATAAATCCCAACGTTGATCCTAAAACACATCCCCACATTTCAACTGGACTTAAGGAAAATAAGTTTGGTATGGATTTTGAAACGGCAAGGGCAGTCATAAAATCTCTACCGACAAATTTACAACTTGTTGGACTTCATTGCCATATAGGATCTCAGATAACTGAAATAGAGCCGTTCATAGATGCTTTTTCATCGTTGAAAGCCTTTGTGAAAGAGGAAAAACTTGATCTTGAATTCATAAATGTTGGAGGAGGATGGGGCATAGACTATACGGACAAAGGTGATGGTATCGACCTTGATCGATATAAAAATGATGTTTTAAAAGTGTTGTCATCTTTTGACCTTCCCGTATATTTCGAATTGGGAAGATTTATAATAGGTGCTGCTGGATATCTCGTTACAAGGGTTACGGAGGTGAAGAAAACTCCTCATAAAAATTTTGTTGTCGTTGATGCATCAATGGCAGATTTGATAAGGCCTGCACTTTACAATGCATATCATGAGGTAGAATTTTTATCCGGCAAATCAGAAATGATCGCTGATGTTGTCGGTCGCATTTGTGAAAGTGGAGATGTTTTTGCACGTGAGAGAAAGATTCGTTCCCCAGAAATAGGAGAACTTGCCGTTATCCATGATACTGGTGCTTATGGATATTCCATGTCGTCGAATTACAATCTTTCAACAAGACCTGCTGAAGTTGCTTTCGACGG
>JAVRKN010000052.1:0-9102 GCA_031962405.1 Athalassotoga sp.
ATGAGTCTGAGTATCGTCTGACCGACGGTGGTCTTTCCACATCCAGATTCTCCAACTAATCCAAGCGTTTCACCTTTTCTTATGTAAAAAGACACATCGTCAACGGCCTTCACCCATCCGACCGTTTTTCTGAAAACGCCAGCCTTTATGGGAAAGTATTTCTTTAGATTTCTAATTTCTAAGAGGATATCTTTCTTTTGTCCTGTACGTTCTGCTTTCAAAACACTTTCTTTTAAAAGATTTTCTTCAACTTTTGCCTGCACTAACCTCACTTCCTTTACTTCAGAAATCATCAACCTAATCTGACTCTCGGATCTATTAGAGCGTAAGAAATATCAACTGCCAAGTTGCCAATGACGGTCACAAGACCGTAAATTAAAGTTATACCGAGCACAGTTGCATAATCGAGCTGTTCTGATGCTTGAGCCATGAGACTTCCTATGCCTGGATAGTTGAAGATCGTTTCCGTTATGACGACTCCACCCAATATACCTATAAACATCAGACCAGCAACGGTGGTCGCTGGGATCAAAGCATTCTTCCTTGCATGCTTGTTTATCACAACTCGTTCGCTTAAACCCTTTGCCCGCGCCGTCCTCACGTAATCTTGATTAAGAGACTCAAGCATGGAAGATCTGGTTATTCTCAAAAGACTTGCCCACGAAAGAAAAGAAAGCGTCATTACTGGATCAGCAAGATGCTTTAGCGCGTCCAAAAACATCCAAAATCTTCCATTTAAAAGTGAATCGATCGTAACTAAACCTGTGTAGTGATGAAAAGCAGCAGAATCGTATATCATGGAGAAATTTACGCCCAATCTACCCGGAGGAAGCCATCCGAGTACACCGTAAAATATGAAAAGTAAAACAAGGCCTAAAACGAAAGATGGTATTGAATATCCCATAAGTGCAACCACTCGCAGCAGTTGATCTATAAATTTGTTGTGATGTACCGCTGCAGTGACGCCAAGCCATATTCCAATCGATATTATCGGGATAATAGAATAGATGGCAAGTTCAAGGGTTGCGGGGAATCTTTGCATAATGGCTTTGGAAACGGGTTCATTGAGTGTCACAGACCAGCCAAATTTACCGTGAATAATTTCATCAATCCACTTGACGTACTTAACATAAAATGGCTGATCGAGGCCATATTGTTTGATAAGAGTCTGGGCTGCTCCTCCTTGGAGCTGTCTTGGGTCACTTACGTAAGTTGCCAGCAGTTCGTATGGGGACAAAAAAGACATGAAGAAGAAAATCAACATGGTGAGGCCAAGCAGGGTAACGGGCAAAAGCAACATTCTTCTTGCTGCAAAGCTTAACAATGCAAGCACCTCCTTAATTTGTCTGCCTTTGCTTCCGCCTCACCAATAGTTATTAAAAAAAGCCATGTTTTTTATAATTTGACATGGCCTAATAGTTTGATTTCTCAAAAATCCTATTAGGTCTTTCCGCTCACCACCAGCAATTGTTCAAAAAAACTATTTTTTATCATCTAAAAAACCACCTTATTACTTTTTATTGATGTTTATCTTAACACTTAACAATACAGAAGTCAATTAACAACAAATTAAATTTTACTTATGGTAGGATTTCTTTTATACTACGAATTCCGTTGATACAACTCGATATTTTGAAAAAGCATGAGCAAATTGAATTTAAATGCCAAAAATTTCCAAAAATTGCCAGAATTTGCTTTAACAAGATGTTTTTAAGTGTACAAATGGACGAAATCGTGACTTTGAAAGAAAGCATCTTTCTATGAGTCAATTCGGTCTATTGATTTTATTAAAATTACGTGGTAGAATAGATCGTGTTGCTCGAAAGGGCACTAATTTTTAAGGAGGTAACACAGATGAAAGGTACTGTTAAGTGGTTCGATGCCAAGAAAGGCTATGGTTTCATAACGATGGAAGATGGTAATGATATTTTCGTTCATTACTCGGCAATTCAGATGGATGGCTACAAGAATTTAAAAGAGAATCAATCTGTTGTCTTTGACATCAGTGAAGGTTCAAAGGGAAAACAGGCATCGAACGTTAAACTTGCTTGATTTTTAACTTAAATCGAAAAAAAATGAAAAGCCCGGCTTGATCGGGCTTTTTTTATGTTATAATGATTGGCTATTCCTAAGGAAGGTGAGATCGTGAAAGTTTTGCACTGTTCAGACCTTCATCTTGGAAGAAAAGTTTCTGGCTCCATCTATTCGCCATACTTCAAAGCAAGGTACGAAGACTATTTTTCCACTTTTCGTGAAATAGTTAATTTTGCAATTTCAAAAGGTATAGATGTCATGATGATATCCGGCGATATCTTCGATAAAAAGGATCTTTCGCCCGATGCCCTTGAAAAGGGCGAAGAGATTTTTAAAGATTTAAAAGTTGCGGGCATAAAAGTCGTTGTCATCGAGGGAAACCACGACAGACTTTTTGACTTTGAAAATATTTCATGGCTTGATTACTTGAAAAACAAAGATTACATTATAATTCTAAGGCCTTCTGTCAAAGAGGGAAAAATTTCCTTTGAACCTTGGAATGGGAAAAGCGGTGGTATGATCGAATTCGATGGTGTTAAATTCTATGGCATAGGATATCAAGGAGTTAATTTTCCTGAATACATCGAATCTCTTGGTCAAATTCTCGATCAAAACGATCGAAACATCGTTATGATTCACGCTGGCATCTGCGGCCAAAAGAAAATGGCTCTACCAGGTTTTTTAGAATTAAAAGATTTTGCCCCCCTTGATGGTAAATGCTTTTACATCGCTTCAGGTCATGCTCACGAAAAGAGTATTTACAAATTAGAAAAATCTAAGATTTTCATTCCGGGATCTCCCGAATATTGGGACCTTTCTGAATCTGATGAAAAGGGATTCTTTGTCTACGATACAGAAACTGAACAAGTTGATTTTTTTGAATCAAAAAAGAGGTTAAAGATAGAAAAAACGATAAAGTTGCAGAAAGGCAACGTTGAAGAATTCGAGAACTTATTTTCAAAGATGATTGAGGAAAGTCCCGTTGAGAGAGAGTGCATTTACGTGGTAAATGTTGGCATCCCTTTTGGTGCATTTCTAAACGTAAACATCAATGAATTTGAAGACAAAATAGAGAGCATGGGGGCTTTAAAGGGAAAGATCAACGTAAGGCAATTCAACGAAAACTTGGCAAGCGATGATGGACATGAATATCTCGATCTTTATGATATTGAAAATTCGATCGTTTCTAAAGACAAAAATTTTGGAAAAAATTCTATCAGCGTTGTTGAAGCAATAGATGCGCTTAAAAAAGCCGCACTTCAGGAAGATGCTTTTAAGATCATCGATGATCTCTTCTATAGGATCACGGAGTGAGTCTTTATGAGAATTAAATCGGTGAAATTGGATAATTTTAAAAGCCATAAAAACTCTTACCTATCTTTTTCTCCAGGCTTAAATTTGATAATCGGTCCAAATGGTTCTGGAAAATCAAGCATACTTCAAGCGATAGGATTTGCATTTTTTGGAATTACAAACCGAATGAATCTTTCTCAATTCATAACTAACGATTCGAACAGCGATAGATCAACGATAAAAATAGAATTTGAAGGCGATGACGGTGTAAGTTACACCTTAAATCGAGAAATATCAACCCGTGGCCAAAAAGTAAGTCTTGTTGATGATAAAGGAATAATCGTTGAAAAGGTGGAAAAGGTTAATGAAAAAATAAGACAAATTTTTCAAATCAATTCTGACAATCCAGAAGAAATTTACAAGAATGTCATAACGGCCTATCAGAATGATATAACGGATATCTTTGCGCGCACGCCTGCCAAAAGAAATGAATTTTTCAATGCGCTTTTCGACGTTGAAATATACAAATTAATTTCTTCAACTCACGTCAAGAATTACATCGACAAATTGCAGAAAGACTTGAGTGAACTAAACGTAAAAGCGCAATACCTTGAATCTGAAGTTGAAAGGGAAAAAGCACTTGACGAAATAATTCTCGATGTAAAAAACAAAATCGGTGAAGTCCAAAAAGAAATTGAAGAGTTGGAAAAACAAAGATCCAACGTGAATGATTTCATTGACGATCAAACGAGAATCGGCGATAAAATCAAAACTCTTTCTTCAGAAAAAAAGATGTATGGAATTAAAATCGAAAACCTTCAAAAGCAACTTGAAAAACTTCTAAAAGACGCTGAAGAGGCAAGAAGCGCTTCTTTAATGCTTGAAAATTACCTCAAAGATTACAACTGCTATAACGAGATATCCGAAAAGATCAAAAAAACAAATGACGAGATTTTCAAGATCGTAGGATCACTTAATGAGATTCAGAACATAAAAGACAGGATAAGTGCAAAAAAGGAGGAGAGAGAAAAAATCATTGCTACCATAGAATCAGACAGAAAAAGGATTGCCGAAAATCAAAAGGCGATAGAATCTCAATCTCAAGATATGGTGAATTATTCCAAAAATGCCAACATTTTAAAGTCTGATTTGGAAAGAGAGAGAGAATCGCATGAATCGATCATGGAAAAGATCAAGAAGATAAGGGCACACATGGAGAAAAAAGATTACCTTGCGATCTCCAATTTTTTCAACTCCAAAGACAAAGAGACTTTTGAAATGCTTTCCGATAAAATTGAAGATAAAGACGCGTTGCGCAATCTTGTAGATCGGCAAAACGAAGCCATCGCAGAGGTAAATTCAAAGATCAAAGAACTTATTAAAGCAAAGGCTGCTTTATCAAATGGCATATGCCCTTATTTGAAGGAAAAATGTCTTAACATAAAAGGAGATTCAGCCTCCTATTTTGATCCTCTTATCAAGGAATTAAACGATGAGTTAACAATGCTCAAGAAAGAGAAATCTGAGATAGATGAAAGGATCAAAAAAAGCGCCGAAATGGAAAGTGAAAGATCAAAATTCATAGAAAAACTTATCGATGAATTGAATCAAGAAAAAATGGAAGCATATCAAAAATTAACGAAGATAGAATCAGAGATCGATTTCCAAATGAAACAGGTTGAAACTATTCAGAAGAGAAAAGTTGAACTTGCTTTGGCAAATGATGATCTCAACAAAGATATTTCAAAAATGTTGGAAAAGATTGACTTTATGAATAAAGAGATCGATGAATTATCTGCGAAGATCACGAAAGAAAATGAGTTGAAACAACGGCTCAATTTTCTTCAGGAGGAGAGAACAAAAGATCAAGCAGAAATGCAGAAAGTGAAAGATGGATATGAACTTTACAACCAAAACAAAGCAAGTGCTTCAAAACTCGAGGGAATAAATGAGGAAATAGAAATCGTTAAGAATCAAAAAAGGGATATCGATTTCAAGATCGAAGAGATCTCAGATGAGATTGAGAAATTAAAAAGTGCGTACAGAGAAGATGATTTGCAACGGGCAAAATCGGATCTCATCCAGATAAACGAGAAGATGGGATCTTTTAGGCAAAAACTTGGAGAATTGAATGGATCGTTGTCAGAAAAATTGAAGATCAAAACGGAAATAGAAGAGAAGAAATCGCAACTTGAAAAGATCAAAAATGTTCTCAGCGAAACGTCTAAAAAAATATCTTTTGCACACGCTTTAAGAGATCTGCTCGATGATATGGGGTCGAAAGTCTCGTCAACATACCGTGATTTAATTTCTTCAAAGGCAATGGATAAGTACAACATGATGACAAAGAGATCGGACATCGTGAAATGGTCTCAAGATTACGAACTTCATCTTTTGTCCTATGCCGGTAACGTGTTGGTAGACAGAAACTTTGAAATGCTGTCTGGTGGAGAACAGATATCGCTGGCACTTGCTATGAGAATGGCCATGGCAAGTTTCTTTTGGAGGTCAGGCTTTGCCATTTTTGATGAACCTACGGTGAATCTCGATGCAGATCGAAGAAGTGCACTATCAGAATCTTTGCCAGAATTGCTTGAAGGCATGGATCAGGTTATAATCGTAACCCATGATGATACTTTTAAGGAGATGACAGAAAAGATAATAATGCTTAAAAATATCGACGGATTCACGATCGTCGAAAATTAAATGGAGGTGGAAGTATGAAAAGATCATTTGCTTTTGTGTTTCTGATCGCTGCATTGTTTAGTTTCTTGGCTTTTGCGCAACCTGTGATCAGTTCTCCATCAACTGTGACAAGTATTTTCTTTGAGCCAAATGCCGGGGAAACGCCATTTCTTAACGCAATAAAAAGCGCAAAAACGTCTTTGAAGATCGAGATGTACGTCATAACTTCAAACGACATTTTTAACACCATCCAAAGTGCCATAAACCGTGGCGTCAAAGTACAAGTAATACTTGAGCACCATCCTTACAACATGCAGGCACAGGCCGATTCTGCTTACAAAACCCTCACGTCAATGGGCGCACAGGTTCAATGGGCTCCTTCGAGATTTACCTTCGATCATGCAAAGGTAATGATCGTAGATGATTCATACGCCATTTTTGGTACATCCAACCTTACCTACAGTGGCATATCGCAAAATTTTGAGGCAGATGTGGCAACTCGCGATCCGCAAATCGTCAAAGCTCTCCTTGATGTTTTCAACGCAGACTGGAATAACGTTCAGGTTGGGTCGGCTCCGCGAGAATATTTAGTGCTTAGCCCTAACAGCGAAAGTGATCTGGTTTGGCTTATAGACAGTGCAAAAACATCGCTTTCCATAGCCGAGGAAGAGGTACCGGAAGGAAAGGTCTTTACTGCCCTTGAGAATGCCGCTAAAAGGGGAGTTGATGTCAGGCTTATGGAGCCAGAGGTAAGTGTAAAATCAATGTCTGGAAAATACGCTTTGGCAACACTTGCAAATGCGGGCGTAAAGGTTGGGATCCTTAAGGATCCTTACGTCCATGCAAAGATGATCATTTCTGACGATAATTATCTTTTCATAGGATCGGAAAATGTGTCCTACACTTCGATGATGCAAAACAGAGAAGTTGGAATCATTCTTTCCAACAAATCGTTGATATCTCAAGCAATTTCTCAATTCAACGATCTGTGGGCCGATGTTTCAATCATGTCAAGTGAATTACCATCTTCACAGATGGCACTTCTTACTCAAATAGTCTCAAGTCCTTATTCATACGCAAATAAACTTGTCAAGACCGTCGGAACCGTTGAAGGTGTTTTTGGCCCAACTGTTTTCATGTCTTACACTTATGGAGGCAAAATAGCTGGAATAGAGCTCTGGCTTGGCAGTGTTGCCAATCCTGAACTTGTCATAAAACCGGGGCAAACAGTTCGCGTCGTGGGATCTGTTGACACTTACAAAGGTCAACTTGAGATTGCTGCGGTCATGCCTCCCGAAGTCATATCTGAAAATTTGCTTTCTTTCCCATTTCAACCTACATTTGATAAACTTGCAAATTACGATGGCTTACTTGTCCTTTTAAGAGGCACCGTTAAAGTCTCAGATACCGGCACCTACTTGATGGGAAAAGACGGTCAATTGGTTAAATTTTCCTCTCTCGGTATGATGCCTCCAGTTAGCGATGGTACGGATGTTTACGCTCAAGGAATAATCGTAAACGATAACGGCAATTACGTTCTCGCAGCAACAGGCTTTTACGCTGCCAACGCTTACACGCCGATCCTGGAGAGCATTCATCTGAACACAAGCCCAACGCTTCCAGAATTGCTATCGAATGTTCAGACGTATTTCAACCAAACTGTCAAATCGACGGGCGTCGTCTCGGCCGTTGTAAGTGATTCCAATGCTTACGTTTTTTCAAATGGCTACGGTTTGAGAATCTACGGACAACATGGAAACATAAAACCGGGTGACATAGTTGAATTTTCTGGAAATTTTACCTCATACAACAATTCTTTTGAAGTGGATGTGACCTCAGTAAAGGTGATAGGCAATACTTCAGCACCGCTTCCAGTGGTCATAAAAACGGGAGATTATGGAAAATATTCCGAAGTTTTAGTTCAGGTTACTGGCACAGTTTCAAATGCCAAGGGAAATATGTTCGATGTTAACGATGGTTCTGGAGCTGCAACGGTCTACCTGCCAAAGGGTACTTTGCCTAAAAACGGAAGTACGGTAACGGTCATAGGTATATCCGTTCAGTACAACAACATACATGAGATATATGCCGTATCGGTGAATTAAAAAATAAGCGGCCATCGGCCGCTTATTTTTCTTCATCATAAGAGTAAGTTGGCATGCCCTTAACGTGCGTTTTTAATTTGAAAATGCCTCCTGCATGTGGCTGTTTTTTGAATCCTTCTTGATCTAATCCACGGCTTGCAGTCGTTATGTAAAGTTCATCAAGATCTTTGCCACCAAAAACACAAGAACTTACCTTTTCAACTGGAAGATTTATGACTTCTATCAATTTCCCGTTATGGGGATCCCATCTTGAAATTCTCCATCCTCCCCAATGTGCCACCCATATCATTCCTTCAGAATCTGACGTCATACCATCTGGAGATCCTTGACCATCTGGAATCCTAACTGCTATTCTTTTGTTGGAAAGTGTGCCCGTCTTGAGATCAAAATCAAATGCAAAAACACTTTTTGTCGGTGAGTCTATGTAATACATGATCGAATTATCGGGACTCCATGCTATCCCATTTGAGACCGTAACTTTATCAAAGATCTTTGTCACACTACGATCACGATCTATTTTATAAAGCGAACCCAAGGGAGCCTTTTCGTCAAGATTCATAGTTCCCGCCCAAAATCTCCCAGCGGCATCGCACTTCCCATCGTTAAATCTGTTGTTGGGTTTATCACTCTCTGGATCACACACAAAGGTGAATTTTTCAGTCTCAAAGTCGAGAAAATAAATGCCATGGTGCATTGCAAGTATGGCACCTCCGGAATTTTTTGGCGCAATACATCCTACATATTGGCCTGCATCTATGGACTTATCCACTTTTTTTGATGGATCGTAGACATGAACCTTTTTCCCGTCTATATCGACCCAGTAAAGCAGTTGCTTTTTGGAATCCCACGACGGGCTTTCGGCAACGATTGCCTTTGCATCAAGCAAAAGTTCCACTTTTCCTTCCATTTTCACCACTTCCTTTTCGAAATTCTAAAATATACCAAATCTTTTCGAATCTCGGCTCCAGCATATGCCCCGTCGAAA
>JAVRKN010000053.1:0-9065 GCA_031962405.1 Athalassotoga sp.
AAGATGACGCTGCGAAAAAAGAAAAAATTCCAACGCGGCACACGCTGGAACCATAACGAATGAAAATTCATAAATATCTGGCAGCCCTACGGGGAATCGAACCCCGGTCTTCTGGCTGAGAACCAGACGGACTAGCCACTATCCGATAGGGCCAAAAATATGATATCATAATTATGTGTTTCTTTCAAAGTAAAAGGTGCTTACGAGAAGGTTAAATTAAAATCAAGATTGAGGAGGGGAGTGATGTGAAGAAATTAGTTTTGACCTTAGTTTTTGTGATTGCATTGGCTACTGTGTTTTTTGGCGATGCGTCAGTTCAGGACATCATAATAACTCCTACCCAGCCTTCAACGCTTACGATAAAAGTCTGGACAGACAGAGGAGCAGGAGCGACTTATTATCCAGGCAACAACATAAATGTGTACTTCAAAACCTCTCAAGATGCATATGTTACGATTTACGATTACACAACTTCTGGTCAACTCAAGATCATTTTCCCAAATTTCTTTCAACGTGATAATTTCGTCAAAGGTGGTATTACTTACGTCATACCCAATCCTAACTACAACTATAGTTTCACGGTTACAGGCCCCAACGGGAGAGAAATAATAGAAGCCGTTGCATCTACAAGTCCAAATATTTTATCTCAACCGCCAATAAGTGGCAATCAACTCTTTCAAGAGATACCAGATGGTGTTGGTTATCTCCAAAAATTGAAATTATCCATAGTTGGAAAACCTGTGGCAGTCGATGTGACGTACTTTTACGTTGGATACGTTCCAAACTTCGGGATGGTACATTTTGACTCGCAGCCGCAAGGTGCGCAACTTTACGTCGATGGTGTGTACGAAGGAATTACTCCTTTAGACCTTCAACTTGCCGAGGGAAATCATTTGGCCGTTTTTTGGTATGGATCGACGAATGTTTCGAAGAGTTTTAACGTGTCTGCAAACACCTATCAAGTTGTTTCAGCCGTCATCACACTGCCTCAACCTTATCCTCAAAATCAAACTTTCACCATCAACTTCAGCACCACACCGTCAGGGGCAATGATCTTTGTGAATGGAAGAATGCTTGGAATTTCTCCATGCCGTATCGAATTGAGTGGCGGTACTTATCAAATTACCATAATTAAGCCAGATTACTCGACGATAGTTACGGAAATAAACATAGACAACTCTCGATTTTTAAATTTTACGCTTAAAAAATTGAATTTTTAACTGTTTTTAAAAAAAATAGAGGAGGAAGCATATGAAAGATTACAAAGAGATACCCATATGGAAGGACGTTACGCAAGATCAATGGAATGATTGGCACTGGCAACTTGCAAACAGGATCATGGACGCTGAAAAGTTATCAATGGTAATTCCCCTCGATGAAGATGAAAAAAGAGCCATAACGACGAGTTTAAAACATTTGAGAATGGCCATAACGCCGTATTACGCCTCTTTGATCGATCCAAACGATCCAAAAGATCCAATAAGAAAACAGGCCATCCCGACGATGAACGAACTTTACAAGGCTCCAAATGAAAGCAGCGATCCACTTTTTGAAGATGTTGATTCCCCAGTTTACGGTCTTACGCACAGGTACCCGGATCGAGTGCTCGCCCTCGTCACAGATCAATGTTCTATGTACTGCAGACATTGCACGAGAAGAAGGAAGGCTGGAGAAACTGATATGCCAATGCCTCTCGATAAGATCGAAAAAATGGTGGAATACGTCGCAGATCATCCAGAAATAAGAGATGTATTGTTGTCTGGCGGGGATCCATTCACCCTTTCAGATGAAAGATTGGAACTCATAATAAAAAAGTTTAAAGAGATTCCACACGTCGAGATAATAAGAATTGGTACGAGAACTCCAGTTGTCATGCCACAAAGGATCACGGATGGTCTTGTCAGTATGCTCAGAAAATATCATCCAATATGGATTAACGTGCACTTTAACCACCCAAATGAGATCACCCCTGATTCGGAACGTGCGCTTGCAAAACTCGCCGATGCGGGCATACCTCTTGGAAATCAATCCGTTTTGTTGCGTGGCGTCAACGATTGTCCACAGGTCATGAAGAAACTCGTTCATTTGCTTGTCAAAAATAGGGTAAGACCCTACTACATATATCAATGCGATCTTTCAGAAGGGCTCTCTCATTTTAGAACCACCGTTGCTCGTGGCATAGAGATAATAGAATACCTTAGAGGGCACACCTCTGGTTTTGCCGTCCCAACTTACGTCATAGATGCACCTGGTGGAGGTGGAAAGATTCCAGTTGAACCTCAATATCTCATATCTATGGGAGCTGGCAAAGTGGTTCTAAGAAATTATGAAGGTGGTATTTTCACTTACGAAGAGCCTGATGATTACAAACCGTCTTGCGATCAAAATTACATAGATAAGAATGAACAGAGTAAAATTGGAATATCTGGTTTGCTTGAGGGAACACATAAATTCTTGATTCCATATGGAAATGAGAGGAGAAAGCGCATTAATCGTTGGAAGAACTCAAAGACAGAGAAAAAATCCTAAAAGAAGTTGCAAAGTACAAAAAGATATCCGTCGTAGGTCTTGCTAAAAATGTTGGAAAGACGACGGTGGTTAATTATTTGATTCAAAATTTTTCAAACTCCTGCGTCATCACCATAGGTCGGGATGGCGAAGAAAGGGATGTACTCGACGGTGCCACAAAGCCTCACGTACACATCAAAAGGGGCGATTTTGCCGTTATTCCATCAAAAAATATTCCACACGGTGTAGAGATAATAGAAACTTTTGACGTACCTTCTGGAAAAGTGGCCTTTGTCAGGGCAAAAATTGATTCGGAAGTGCAAACTGTTAGGGTAGGTGGATTTGAATTCACGGATACTTTATCGAATTACATGCTTGAATTTTGCGATAGAATAATCATAGATGGCGCATTTGGGAGAATTGGGATGGCATCTTACGCTGATGCCGTTATCGTTGTTACAGGTTTAGTCGCTGGCGATCTTTCAAAAAGCATTTCAAAGATAAAGAAACTCTTGGCCAGAAAAGTTGAGACAGATATCCAAAAAAAGATATCCGGAAAAGAAAATTTCATACTCCTTTCAATTCACGATGAGATTGTTACATTCGATCCTGACAGAGAAATGAAAAAGGCCATAGAGATTTCAAAAAATGCGGATTTCATTTACATTCCGAGGGTAATTGATGAGTCTACTTTCTCTCGCATCAAGTGCAAAATCATCGTACCATCTGCCGATTTTGTACTTACGGATACTGGAAAGTTCGAAGTTTTGAAGGAAATCAACGTTGTAGGCATAGGTGTAAACTCATCCTCTCAAGCGTACGATGAGAACCCAAGAATTTTGATGGATGAACTAAAAAGCGTTTTCAATGATATAATTATTTTTGACGTGTTTTACGATCCATAACTGGGGAGGTTTCGAAATGGAATTCATACTTAACAGAGAATTGCTTTCATCCCATCTTGATTCGTTGTCAAGGGCAGTGGCTTCAAGACCCATAAGACCTATACTTAATGGAATACATTTTGATTTCAAAGACGGATTGACGATGACGGCAACTGATATGGAATTTGCCGTAAGATCAAGAATACCTGATATTTCTGGTGAAAAATCTTTCGTCGTTGATGCCAAAACCGTTACGGAAATAGTGAAAAGTTTGCCGGATCGCGAAGTCAGATTTTCAGTTGATGGGCAAAAATTAGACATTCTTTCCGGAAAAAGCAAATTTCAAATTTTTATTCAAGATGGTTCTGAATTTCCAGAAGTGAGAATACCCACAGATGGCATACAATTCGATATGAAAAGGACGCAACTTTACTCGATGTTGGAAAGAGTTTCATTCAGTGCGGCCAACGATGAGAACATGAAAAATCTTAACGGAGTTTACGTTGAAGTGGAAAATGGAATATCAAGGGCCGTCGCCGTTGATGGTTTCCGTATGGCGCTTTCAGAAGAAAAGATCGATGGAACATTCAACATCAACTTCTTACTTTCCCTAAGGGCTGTCAAGGAATTGTTGAGAGCACTTTCTTCGACAGATGTTGAGAAGGTAAGCCTTAAATTTGAAAATAAGCAAATTGCTTTTGACTTTGGCAACACGATCTTCGTTTGCAAGATAGTAGATGCCGAATTTCCAAATTACAAGAGAGTTGTGCCAGAAGAATTTAAAACGAGAGTTGTTGTAGATAGAAATACGCTCAGAGCGGCCGTAAGGCGCGTAAGTATATTAACAAAGACAGGATCTGAAACGATAAAGATAACCCTTGACAGGGAAAAGATGAAGGTATCGTCGAGGAGTGCCGATCTTGGAGAGGCTGAAGAAACGATAGACGTTCAAATGGAAGGAGAACCTTTGATCATAGCATTTAATCCCAACTTCATACTCGATGCCTTGAATCACATGGAAGAGGAAAAAATACAGTTGAGTTTTGTCGATTCAAATAAACCGCTTATGATAGACACCGTAGATCTCAAAGGTTATTTTTTCATAATAATGCCGGTGAGATTGTAATGAGGGCTGGGATAGGATACGATACTCACAGATTTGTTGATGGAACAAAATTGATCTTGGGTGGTGTTGAGATCCCTTACACGAAAATGCTTGAAGGACACAGTGATGCAGATGTCATTTCTCATGCAATAGCAGATGCACTTCTTGGCGCAGGCGGATTGGGAGACATAGGAATTCATTTTCCACCCTCAGATCCGAGGTACAAGGGAATATCATCTTTAATAATACTCGAAAAAGTCCGATCAATGCTTTCGAAAGAGAATCTTTCCATTGAGTACATAGATGTCATGGTTATGTTGGAAGAGCCGAAGATATCTCCCTACATTGAACAGATGCAAAAGAAGATATCTGAAGTTCTGAACTTGAATCCATCAAGAATAAGCATTAAAGCAACTACAAATGAAGGAATGGGATTTGTTGGAAGAAAAGAGGGTGCCTCTGCAATGGCCATCTGTTTGGTGAGAGAGGTACCATGAATTTCATAGGTAACATAACAATAGGCCAATTTATTCCGAAATCATCATTCATTCATCGTATAGATCCAAGAACTAAAATAATTTTCACCCTATTTTTCATCATCGCCATCTTTTTGTCTGTTAACTTTTACCAATATGCCATTTTGAGTCTTTCAATCGTTTTTTTAATGCTTTTAAGTAAAATATCGCCGCTTTATTACCTAAGGGGCGTTAAATCATTGTGGATATTGATCGCTTTAACGGCTTTGTTTCAGATCTTCTCTGGATCTGGAAAGGTTATGGTTGAATTTGGCCCTCTTAAGATAACCGATTTGGCAATTTCAAACACGATTTTCATAGTTCTAAGACTTGTTTTAATAATAATAGCGGCATCTTTGTTGACGCTAACCACATCTCCAATACAAATAGCGGATGGCCTTGAAGGACTCATGATCTTTTTCAGGCTCCCAAAAGAGTGGTCCCATGACTTTGCCATGATGATGAGCATTGCTTTCAGATTCATTCCGGTCCTCTCAATGGAGGCAGATCACATAATAAGGGCGCAACTTTCGCGAGGGGCAAGATTTGATAGGGGCGGCTTGATTCAACGTGCAAAGGGAATGATACCTCTCATAGTACCTTTGTTTGTGGGATCTATGAAGATGGCCGATGATCTTGCCGTTGCGATGGAAGCAAGATGTTACAGAGGATTTATTGGTAGAACAAGGTTCAGAGAGATGAAATTCAAATTTTCGGATTACATTGTAATCGCCTCTGGCGTTTTTTTGATAATCTTAATCTTTACGGTAAGGATGTGAATTCATGAGAATAGAAGTCTTGCTTTTGCCATCTCAGAAGCCAAAACTTGATTCCTACGATCTCGTTGCAATCATAGATACTTTAAGGGCCACAACCGTTATCGTCAAGGCTATAGAAGCAGGAGCAATGGGAATTTATCCCGTGAGATCTATTTCTGAGGCCAAACGTTTTAAAGAAATAGTTCCGAATGCTTTGCTTGCAGGAGAAAGAAAAGCCTTTAAAATAAAGGGATTCGATCTTGGAAATTCTCCCCTCGAATTCACAAAAGAAAATGTCTCGGGAAAAAATGTTATACTTACCACAACAAACGGTACTAAGGCAGCAAATGTTTACCAGAATTACGGTAGAGTTGTTGCAATGGCCCTTTCAAACGTTAAGACTGTCGCAAATTACTCTAAAAATTTTCAAAATTTGCTTTTGGTATGTGCTGGAAGCCATGGAGAGGTATCTTTGGAAGATTCCTACACGGCTGGAAAATTTGTATCTTTCTTCGAGATGGTTTCCCTTAACGATGGTGCCATGCTTGCGCGCGAATTTGCAGAATCAGATCCAATGAAAGTACTTAAGATCTCTCATCACGGTAGATATCTTTCTTCCATTGGAATGGGAGCAGATCTTGAAGAATCTTTGGTTGAAAGAGGTGTAATTCCCATTTTGAAAACAGACATGTTCAATTTAAAATTTTTCGGAGGTGAAAGATGAAAAGGCATTTGGCTATCTTATTTGCACTCTTAGCTGTAGGTCTTCTTGCTTTTGGATCTCCCATAATAGGCGGTTTTTCCATCGATACGCCGTTTTTACCAGTTTCTACACAGCCATATTCCCTTTATTATTATCCAGGCATAAGGTACGACATAGGTTATGGTTTGAATGGAAATATGGATTTGGGATTTGGATTTACGTTAAGCATTCCATGGATGAATTTTTCTCAACTTCCCATCTCAAAAAGCGATTTGCCGATTGCTTTGGGAATAGCAAAGGCTGAAAGTGCATTTCAGAATTATTCTCTCTCTTCGTCTGGAGCGCAAGGTTTAATGCAATTCATGCCGACGACGGCACCGGCCTTTGGCGTCCAGAATCCTTACGATCCATTTCAAAGCGTCACCGGTGCTCTCAACTACATAAAACTTTATCAAAAACAATTTAACTCTTTACAACTTGCCGTTGCTGCTTACAACGCAGGGCCCGGATCAGTAGTGCAATATGGAGGCGTTCCTCCATATCCTGAAACTCAAGCGTACGTTTCTAACGTTATGAGTTACATCTCGCAATACACCTCTCAACTTGTCTATCCAGAAATAAAGGCGAGGCTTGGCATATTTGGCCAATACGACCGCACTCCATCAGGAGGCCTCGGAAATTTCAGGATGGGCCTTGCTTACCCACTTCCGCCAGGGCAAATGGACATATGTCCTGAAATAACCGTCAATTCGACTTCTGCCAATATCTCATGGATATGGAGGGCAAATCTCATGAGCAACGTCTACCTTGCCCTCGATCATTCTCAAACACTATTCACCTTCACTTCGACCCAACTATCTGCACCTACGACCGATGAAATTGAAATTTCTGGTGTCTTTGGGCCAATAACGGCGATAGTCGGCTATTACTCAAATGGCGTGGCCGCTTCTGGCATTTTGAACTTGTGGGATCAAAGGATCTTTGGATCCATTTCTCAATCTGGGCAGGTAAATTACGGGGTTTCTCTGCATTTTTACAAGATCTACATTAACGTGTGGGGAGAAAATCTTCCTTCATCCTCTCCATCTTACAACCTTTCTTTAACCGGAAGATGGTAAAGTATGTACTACAAAGTTTCAAGAGATCCTCTTTATTCTGAGATATTCATGTATCCTTTAGAAATTCTCGTCACAGATACCGCAGTTGTGCAAAGACTGCGGTATCTCTCTCAACTTGTCGGATCACAGATGAGTTATCCGTCTGCCACTCATACAAGGTTTTCTCATTCCATGGGTGTCATGCATGTTGCTGGTCTTTACTCCGCCCATCTCTTTGGATCTGAAAGTCCGGAATTTAGGTTATCAAGACTTGCAGGTCTGCTTCACGATATAGGTCACGGCCCCTTTAGTCATCAATTTGACGATGTCGTCTATTCGCATTTTGGATACGAAGAAGGGCACGATCAATTTAGAAAAAGATTGCTTCTTGAAAAACTTCCGCAATTGATGAAAGAAAAATTTGATAATTCAGAAGAGCCATTCAAAAAAAGCGTTTTAGAAGATGTTGAAAAAACGCTTGGAAAAGTTCCGGAAGATTTTTGTATGAAAATCATGGAATCAGTCAACGAAATCTTCGAGGGTGAAAAGAAAGGAGAACCTCTTTTTAACATAATTCAAGGGCCCCTCGGAGCAGACAGAATGGATTTCGTTTTAAGAGATTCTTATTTCAGCGGAGTTAGGTATTACGGGACAGTTCCAATGGACAGGATAATAAGAAACTCAGCCATATTGAAGGTCAACGGCAAAGATGTGCTTTCTTACAACATAAAAACCGCTGATGACATGTACACCGTGCTTTTTGGAAGATTCATGATGTACAAAAATGTATACTTTCATAAGACCTCAAGAGCGGCCGACATGATGTTTCAAGATTTTCTCAGGCATTCAATAACGCCATTAAAATTTGGCCATTATCTTGAAAACCTCGATGAATTTTTGAAATTAACGGACGACTTTGTCATTCATAACATTGAATTCATGCATGATTTCAAACTTTACGATGATAAAATGCGCGATGATGTTGAAGAAGCTTACAATATCATCCAAAGAATTAAGGTGAGGGATCTATGGAAGTTAATCGTCGAGATACCGTACACGACTACGGGTATAGATCCTGGAAGCGTTTCAAGATCTTTGGGCGATGAAATACTGAAAAAAATGAAGAAAAATTTGGAAACGCTGATCAAAGGATCGAAGATAGAAGAGTCAGACATAGATCTGGCAAGGAAGTTATTTGATGATTTTGATGATACTTTTGTAATTGATACACCGTACAAACTTACCCTATTTTATCCCGATGAATTCCTTTCGACAAAGGTTTACATTCACAACGATGCCAATGATTTGATGACTTTTGAGGAATTCGAAAAAAAGTATCCAACCTACAAACTCATGTCAGGAAATATGTTGCAACTCGTCAGAATATACTCCAAAAAAGATATAAGGACTTTTCTAAAAAAATACGACCTTATTCCAAGGGATGTGCTTGAAGTAACGACAAGATGGTAAGGATATGTGGCCAATAGCATATAGC
>JAVRKN010000054.1:0-8572 GCA_031962405.1 Athalassotoga sp.
CCTGATTTTGGCGTTTTTGATGGCGTGGATTTTTTCCACTTCAGCAGTTGGCCAATTTCGTACAGGAGATCAAGAAAAGCCATACTTGAGATGGTTGAATATGCTCTCAAAAAAGGGATCAAGGTGTGCTTTGATCCTAATTACAGAAGGGTCTTGTGGGAAAATGGCAGAGACGGTTCGACCTTTGTTAAAAAAATAATGAAGGATGTCTTTCTCTGCAAGCCGTCTGAAGATGATGCATTTCACATCTTTGGATCGATGAGTGAGGACGAATATGTGAAGGAATTTCACAAATATGGCGTTGAGAATGTCGTTTTGACTTTGGGGAAAGATGGTGCAATTGTTTCAGATGGTAAAAAGATAAAAAGGTTAAAATCGTTGGCGAGACACGTGATCAACACAACTGGTGCAGGAGATGGATTTTGGTCTGGAATGTATTTCGTACTTTCAAATGGCGGAGATATCTTTGAAGCGGCCCAATTTGGAAGTGCCGTTGCCGCCTTTAAAATTGAGAATTTCGGAAAAAATGAAAGAATCGATAAAGAATTTATAAAAAAGGAATTTTTGTCATGAAAGTCATCTTCGTAAACCCCCAAGGAAATTTTGATTCAAAAGATAGCAGGTTATCCTCGCATCCTGACTTTGGAGGCCAACTTGTTTACGTAAAAGAAGTTGCAAAGGCGATGAACAAAATGGGAATAGACGTGGATATAGTGACAAGAAGAATAGAAGATCCAAATTGGCCTGAATTTTCCTCCAAATTAGACGGCTACCCGAACAGCAATGTAAGGATCGTGAGATTGGACTTCGGTCCAAAATCTTTTTTGAGAAAGGAAGATCTTTGGCCATACCTTGGAGAGTTCTCAAAGAAAATGGCTGAGTTTTACGCCAAAGAAAAATTGGATTTCATAACGACACATTACGGAGACGGCGGCATCTCTGGAGCGATGCTTTCGAAGTATGTTAAAGTTCCATTTTCTTTTACGGCGCACTCGCTTGGAGCCCAAAAGATGGACAAATTGGGAGTGAATGCCCAAAATTTCGACGAATTCGATAAAATTTACAATTTTTCCGCAAGAATTCTCGCAGAGGGAATATCGATGAAGTATTCATCTTTCAACGTCGTCAGCACAAAGATGGAGAGATTTGAGCAATACGGCCATAGACTTTACAGAGAATTCATCGATGTCAGCGATGATAAGTTCAAGGTCATTCCTCCGGGAGTTAATACCGATATTTTCAAAGTGGAAAAAGATAAAAATGATGGAATTGTGATGGAAAAAGTTAGAAGGTTATCGAAAAAACCTTTTTTAATACTCTCGAGCAGATTAGATCCAAAGAAAAATCACATATCTGTGCTTAAAGCATACGCTTCGAGTGAATTGCTAAGAGACAAGTTCGATCTTTTGATAGTGACAAATGGATTTGAAAATGTGTATGAGAACTTTGAGAAATACGATCAAGTTGTGATAAATGAACTTGTCAATTTTGTATTTCAAAATCATCTTAAAGACAAGGTGCATTTCTTGAACATATCAAATCAAAAGGACCTTGCGTCTCTTTACAGAGTTGCTGCGGAATCCCGATCTATTTTTGAAAGTGTGGCACTTTACGAACCTTTTGGACTTGCTATAATAGAGGCGATGGCATGTGGTCTTCCAGTTGTTGCCACCAAAAACGGCGGCCCTGTTGATATAATAAGAGAAAATCTCATGGAGGGTTTGCTTGTAGATCCAACGGACATAGAAGATATACGGGTTAAGACGGAAAAATTAATCGACCCCAATTTTTACGATCAAGTTAGATTAAACGGCATTAAAAGAGTGTTGTCTGCGTACACGTGGGATTCCACTGCCAAAATGTACCTTGAAAATATAGAAAGCCAACCTGTGTATCGTGAATTTGATATTCCAAATTGCTTTTACAAGGGAACTAACTTCCCGAAGTTGAAGATGTAAAGGGGGTTTTTATGAATTTCTTGAGAGGATTTACGGATGTTTTTGAGAGAATCAAAGTAAGGCCTTTTATTCTCGCTCCCGTTTTTGGCGTGCTTTTGATAACTCTAATCTTCAATTTGATTTTGTATGGTCTAAGAGGCGACATGGAGTTTGAAAGTTTCTTGGGGCTTGTGATGTTATCTTTTATTTTTGGAGTCATAGAATGGGCGCTCGCATTCCTTGCCGTGGGCGTAACAACTTTCATGATGGAGGACAAAAAATTCGAAAAAACAGATTCAAGGATGTTTTTCAACTTTTTTGCTTTCTCAATCTTTATGGCCTTCTTTTTGGTGATAGGCTTTTTGATCCATCCTATAATTGGTCTGGTGGTGCTGCTTTTGGTGCTTTACATTCCGAACTGGTTCTTGCAATCAAGTGCGTGTGATCTCTACGCTGGTTTCGGGTGGAATCTTTCCTTTATTTTTCACGGAACAAGATCGGCTTACGCCTTTATCCTTGTTGTGGGAACTGCTTTGTTAACTCTGGTACCTTACGCGGGAAATTATCTTGCGATTTTCTTTTACGTCGTTTGGGTAGCAAATACTTACGTACACATAATGGAAAACGAGAAATAAATTCTATCTTTATCTTTGGTGGGTGTGACAGGGATCGAACCTGTGGCCTCTTCCGTGTGAGGGAAGCGCTCTCCCTCTGAGCTACACACCCTTTTGACTTTTTTATTGTACAATATGATAGGTAAAGATGTCAAGGAAAGGTGAGATGATAAATGGACAAAGAAGCAATGGCAAGATATCAATTATGGTTAAATGATCCATCTATTTCCCAAAAGGATAAAGATACGCTCAAGAAGATGGATCAAGCAGAGTTACAGGACGCATTTTACAAAGACCTTGAATTCGGCACAGGTGGAATGCGTGGAATTATGGGCCTTGGTGCAAATAGAATGAATTTTTACACCGTCGGCAGGGCAACGCAGGCACTTGCCAATTACATCAACAAAACGGTCAAATCAGATAAAAGCGTCGCCATTTCTTACGATACAAGGCATTTCTCGAAAGATTTCGCAGTGGAGTCAGCGGAAATTCTTGCTCAAAATGGTATAAAGGTTTACCTTTTCGACGATTTCAGACCAACTCCCGTTTTGTCATTTACCGTAAGGCATTTAAAGACAACGGCAGGCATAATGATAACCGCAAGTCACAATCCACCTCAATACAACGGTTATAAGGCTTATTGGTCAAATGGAGCACAGGTAATTCCTCCCCATGACGAGGGCATCATAAAAGAATATGAAGCAATAAAATCTTTTGGAGAGATAAAAAGGATGCCAATAGAAGATGCCAAGAAAAAAGGGCTTGTCGCCATGATAGGCAAAGAAGTCGATGAAGCGTATTTCAAAAAGGCGCTTTCTTACGCTTTTAGGATCAGTTCAAAGGATTTGAAGATCGTATACACTCCTTTGCACGGGACGGGAATAAAAATAGTGCCTGTTTTACTTCAAAGAGACGGTTTTGATTTTTACGCTCAAAAAGAACAAAGCATTCCAGACGGCAATTTTCCAACCGTCAATTATCCAAATCCCGAATTCGACGAAGCGTTTAAATTATCCATAGCAGATGCAAAAAGAATTGATGCCGATTTAATCGTCGCTTCAGATCCAGACGCGGATCGCATGGGAGTTATGGTAAAACACAATGGGAATTACGTTAGAATAGATGGCAATCAGATGGGAGCGTTGCTTTTGGATTTCATACTTAAGATGTATTCAAAGCAAGGCATGCCAAAAAACCCAGCGGTAATAGAATCTATAGTTTCATCCAAGTTGTTCGCCAAGATAGCAAAATCTTTTAACGTTGAAGTTGCCGAGGTTTTGACGGGGTTTAAATGGATATGCAACGAAGCCGATGATTTGAGATCCAAGGGTAAAAATGTCTTTTTTGCTTACGAAGAAAGTTATGGATACAACGTTGGAGACTTCATATATGACAAAGATTCCGGTACGCCTATAATGATAACGTGCGAAATGGCAACTTATTACAAGCAAAAAGGCATGACGCTGGTAGACGCGATCGAGGAAATATACAAAAAATACGGATATTATCTTGAGGATCAACTCTCGCCGGTCTTCGAGGGAGAAGCAGGCGTTGCGAAAATACAAAATATAATGAAAAAGTTAAGAGAAAATCCTGTAAAATCAATTGGTGGGTACAAGTTAACGAACATGATCGACTATTCAAAAGGTCATGATCATCTTCCGCCATCTGACGTGTTAAAGATGGAATTCGGGGACAGGTTGACCATATACGGAAGGCCATCTGGAACGGAACCTAAGGTGAAATTTTATTTCATGGTCATGAACATGGAAAGCCTTGAAAGTGCCAAAAAACTTTTGGAAGGCGCAAAAAAGGAATTTTCAAGTTTTTTGAATTCAATAGAGTGATCAGATGAGTATTAAACTTTTTTTGAGCGATTTACACATAGGCGATGGAGCAGCAAATGATGATTTTGTCTACGACTTGGAGTTGATTAGGCTATTTAATCAACTCAAGGACGTAGACGAGAAATACGAGATCATCGTGTTGGGCGACGGCTTAGAAATTCTTGAGGGAGAAGCCGTAAGAAAAATAGGACTTGTGAATTTCGATCAGATATGCAAGTCAGTGGACAAAGATGCGGTTGAAGCGATAATAAACAGGCACAAATCCGTTTTTGAATTTCTTAGATCCTTTGCGAGAACAAATAAAATTCGGTACGTCGTCGGTAATCATGATTATTACTTACTTGTCAACGACAATTTGAAAAGCGCACTTACAGATTTCATGAATTCAAAAAATTTCGAGATAATTCCACATTTTTACGATGAAGAAAATGGGATCTTTGCCCAGCATGGAAGTCAGCATGATCTCATGTATTCTTTTACAATTGAAAAAAATGGCGATCTCATTCCCCCACTCGGAGATTACGTTACGCGTTACACGATGAGCAGTTTTGAACCCATGCTTAAATCTGTCCATCTTCCGATGGAAATAGTCAGAGATTACGACAACATAAGGCCCACCATGGATGCAGTGGATTGGCTTGAGTACGTAAATGCCGTTTACAAAGTGCCCGTCGATTTAGTCGGAGAATGGATTAGAAGTTTTTTAAAGATTTTCAACACTCAAGAGTTTGATAAATGGATAAAGGCAAGATTTCCACGGGCTTACGGGTTGGGAGAATTTTTCTTCAGAAACCCGATCTTTTTTCAGATGGGAAGAAAAATCACAAGATGGGGCGATGAAATTCAAAGGTTCAGGGGCACAAATTACCTGAAATCAAAAGCCGAAAGAATTCTCAACGCCTACCATATGCCACAATGGAGATTAAGCCAAAAAGACGTTGCAGGTTATTCAAAAGAAGTACCGCCAATAGATTATTCCAAACTCAAAGTCATACTCTTTGGCCATAATCATCTGCCGGGATTTTACATAATTCCTACTCCACAGGGAGCGCGATACTACGTTAACACGGGGACGTGGAGGCCTCTTGTGGAAAAATCGCGTGGGAAATGGGGACAGTTGATCTTTCACAAGAAGACCGAACTGAACTACGTTGTGATAGAAACGAATAAGGGCGAACCCGCGGTGGAAACGCATCTTGTCAGCAGGGTGATCTTGAATTGATGAAAGCAATCGTGGAATTTTTTACCAACATTTACATATGGGCAGCCGTTATTTCGTGGGTTACGGCACAAATCATCAAGATAATGATAACATTCTTCAAAGAAAAGCAGATCAATCTCAAATTGTTTGGCTCTACTGGAGGCATGCCAAGCGCTCACTCGGCAACGATATCTGGCATAACTTTTGCCATAGGTAAAGGAGTCGGTTTTTCAAGTCCAGCATTTGGAATTTCCTTCATAGTTGCCGTCATCGTCGTAACAGATGCGCTTCATCTCAGGCGCGAAGTCGGTAGGCATGCGGAAACTCTTGAAGAGATGACGGGAAAGCATTTCAACTCCAATGCTGGTCATAAATTGTCAGAGGTACTTTTTGGCATATTGATAGGTGCCATAATAGGCCTTTTGATATGAGGTGATTCAATGGATTTTGAACTTGTCACCAAGTTAAAGCCAAAGGGCGATCAACCTGAAGCCATAAGATCGCTCGTTGAAGGTATAGAAAAGGGTGAAAGATTTTTAACGCTACTTGGTGTCACAGGATCGGGAAAAACCTTCACGATGGCAAGTGTCATAGAAAAGATAAAAAGGCCAGCCTTGGTGATCTCGCCAAACAAAACGCTGGCAGCGCAGTTGTATCGTGAATTCAAGGGATTCTTTCCTTACAACAGAGTTGAATTCTTCGTCAGTTATTACGATTATTACAGACCCGAAGCCTACATCCCATCTAAAGATGTTTACATAGAAAAAGAGGCTGACATAAACGAAGAAATAGAAAGAATGAGACTGTCGGCGATGAAATCTGTCATAACGAGGAAAGATGTCATCGTTGTGGCCAGCGTTTCTTGCATATACGCCTCTGGAGATCCAAAAGATTTCAGCAACATCAATCTTTCCATTGAGAAAGGAAAGAGCGTAGACAGAAGGTACCTCCTCAAAAGACTTTCATCCATGCAATACAAAAGATCAGATGCAGAGATAGAGCCAGGTACTTTCAGGTTGCACGGGGAAATACTTGAAATACATCCTCCATACGAAGAAGATGTCGTGAGAATAGAATTTTTTGACGACGAAGTTGAAAGAATTTTAATTCTCGATCCAGTCAGCAGAAAGACCATCGATGAAATAGACAGGATCATCTTTTACCCTGCACGTGAATTCACCACGGATCAAAAGAACATAGAAAATGCCATTAAGCCAATAAGAGAAGAACTCTCTATGAGACTTAAAGAATTCGAAAGCAAAGGCAAATTGCTTGAAGCCGAAAGACTCAAGCAAAGGACAAATTACGATATAGAAATGCTTCAAACCATGGGATACTGCAACGGTATAGAAAATTATTCAAGACATTTCAGCGGCAAAAAAGCAGGAGAACCACCATGGACTTTGATGGATTATTTTGACCGTGATTTGATCGTTTTTATAGATGAGTCACACATCGCAGTGCCTCAACTCATGGGAATGGTCAGAGGCGATAGAAGTAGAAAAGAAAGCCTTGTTGAATATGGTTTTAGACTCCCAAGCGCTTTTGACAACAGGCCTCTGAAGTTTGAGGAATTTCTTGAGAGAGCGCCGCAAGTTGTTTTTGTCTCTGCAACTCCAGGGCCATACGAACGAAAGGTCTCTTTAAGAATTGCCGAACAAATAGTAAGGCCAACTGGCCTTGTCGATCCAGAGGTTATCGTGAAGCCAACGATAAATCAAATAGACGATCTCATAAATGAGATGGAAATCTTAAAGACGCGTGGCGAGAGGGCTTTGATCGTGACCCTTACTAAAGAAATGTCTGAAAAACTCAGCGCTTATCTTGTTGAAATGGGGTACAAGTCGGAGTATTTACACTCCGATCTTGATACCATCGAAAGAATGAAAGTTTTAACGCGATTGAGAAAGGGAGAGATAGATGCCATAGTGGGTGTTAACCTGCTAAGAGAAGGCCTCGATCTTCCAGAGGTATCTTTGGTCGCCATACTCGATGCGGACAAAGAAGGTTTCTTGAGATCTACAACGTCTCTTATCCAAACGATGGGAAGAGCCTCAAGGAATATAAATGGAAGGATAATACTTTACGCCGATACCGTCACAGAGTCAATGAAAAATGCAATTGAAGAGGCAAGCCGAAGAAGGCAAAAACAAGTTGCATACAATCTCGAACACAATTTAAAACCTGAAACTATTCAGAAAGAGATAGATGAATTCTTCATGGGCATTCAAACGGAAGAAAAGAAAGTTTACCAGAACATCGGTGATGATGTTAAAGAAGTCCTCACGCTAAAGGAAAGTATGGGCACGGATGAATACATAGAAGTGCTATCTCAAAAGATGAGAGAGGCCGCAGACGATTGGAGATTTGAAGAGGCTGCTTTTTACAGAGACGAGATAAGGCGCGTAAAAAATGGCAAATAGAGAATTCGATGCAAAGTACATCTCGCAATATGGACAAATAATAGGAATCGATGAAGTTGGCAGAGGAGCATTGGCGGGACCCATTGTGGTTGGTGCCGTGATCTTGAACAAGTTCATAGAGGGGATAGACGATTCCAAGAAATTGACCCGAAAACAGCGTGAGTCTTTGGCAGAGGAGATAATCTTAAATTCGCAATTTGCCTTTGGAATTGCCACACCAACTGAAGTAGACATTCACAACGTAATAGGTGCCACAAGGATTGCAATGGAAAGGGCGTATAAGAATTTAGGCATAAAGGCTTTTGCCGTCGTCGATGGCCTTGAAATAGGGTTGAATTTCGATCATGAGTGCATAGTCAAAGGAGATGCCAAAAGCGCATCGATTGGAGCAGCATCGATAATTGCAAAAGTTTACAGAGACAGTGCAATGAGAAAATTGGACAGGTTTTTTAAAGAATACGATTTCATTCACAACGTCGGATACGGAACAAAAAAGCACATGATGGCTCTTGAAAGTTTAGGACCGACGATCTTTCACAGGCTTACATAT
>JAVRKN010000055.1:0-8559 GCA_031962405.1 Athalassotoga sp.
GCGCATGGCATATAGACATTAGGGATTGCGAAGTGGGAGATGGGATATTAACTGTCGTTAGACAATATATTTTTCATGGGAGATGAAAAAATTGATATCAACTGTAACGATGAAGTGGGATGGAAAGTCACTTGAACTAATAGATCAAAGAAAGCTTCCTCAAGTAGAGGAATACGTCAAATGCACGACATCTGACTGCGTTGCGTCTGCTATAAAAGATATGGTGGTGAGAGGCGCTCCAGCCATCGGAGCGACGGCCGCCTTTGGTTACGTCATAGGTGCCATGGAAAACTTTAAAAATCTAACGCAAGAAAACATGAAGGCGGTCAAAGAAAAGCTGGCAAAAACAAGGCCAACTGCCGTCAATCTTTTTTGGGCACTTGATAGAATGCATTCAAAGTTTTTATCCTTGAAAGGGCAGGGGTCTGATTTCATAATAGAGGCATTGAATCAAGAGGCTGAAAAAATAGCCTTAGAAGATATAGAGGTAAACAAGAAGATGGGTGAGTACGGTCAATCGTTGCTACCGACAGAGGCAACCGTCATAACACACTGTAATGCCGGTGCTCTTGCGACTGTGGATTACGGTACTGCGTTGGGAATGATTCACTCGGCCGTGGATCACGGAAAGCACGTCAGTGCTTACGTAGATGAAACGAGGCCATACTTGCAAGGCGCAAGGCTTACGGCGTGGGAACTCATGAAATTGGGTGTAAATACGACGCTCATATGTGACAACATGGCAGGTTGGGTTATGAAGACAAGAAAAGTTGATGCAGTTATCGTTGGCGCCGATAGAATAGCCGCAAATGGAGATGTGGCCAACAAGATAGGCACTTATTCTCTTGCTTTGCTTGCAAAACGCCACAACGTCAAGTTTTACGTCGTCGCCCCGTTATCTACGATAGACGTGAAGATAAAAAGCGGCTTAGAAATTCCAATAGAAGAGCGATCGCACGATGAGGTAACTTCTATAAGGGGAGTGAAGATCGCTCCAGAAAATGTCAAAGTTTACAATCCGGCATTCGACGTGACGGATTCCGATCTCATCGATGCCATAATAACGGAAAAAGGCATCCTTACGTACCCTTACGACAAAAAAATAGCCGATCTAATGAGGGGAGGATAAGTTTACGGATGAACGATGTGGAAGTTTTCGCTGAAAGAATTGCCGCTTTTTTTAGGGAGAGATCTGCCGTAAGAATTCTTATCAAAGTTGAAAATGATCTTTTGAGAAAGCAAATACTTTCAGAACTTTTTAAAAGGATAGAAGTCAGCGATCCATCCTACGATACATTTGAAATAGACAAAAGTGGAAACATAAGCATAGATCAGATAAGAAATGTAAAGGAATTTCTCTCTTATCCTCCAACTTTTTCATTAAAAAAATACGTGATTGTGGATGAAATGATGCTGATGAGTCCAGAGGCTTCCTCAGCGATTCTCAAAATTTTAGAGGAGCCACCGGATTTTGCAGCCTTTATATGTTTTTCTTCGAACTTAAATGGCATTTTCTCAACCGTTAAAAGTCGCTTTTTGATTTTCAAACCTTACATAGATCCTATTGACTCTATCATAAATTCTTTAAGAATAGAAAGTCTTGAGATCGAAGATCTTTTGAGAACAGACTTAGAACTGGCGATGAGTTATCAAACTAATCCAGAAATCTTTAAAAATTTTTTAAAGGATATCGAGGAAAATCCTCTTAAATTGTTTCTTAAATCTTTTAAAGAGAGATCTTATTTCATGCTACCAGCAACGGCTGAAAGGATCTTGATGATCGTTGATGTTAAGAACATATCGAAGTTCTTTCAGGCATTGCAGCCTTTACTTGATGATGAAGATTCGCAAAGGATCGTAGATGTGTTTTTCAACGCCGCCGTGATGCTTTGTGAAGATCTCGTTGTCTTCAATTTTACAAGTTATTGGAAAGGTCTTAACAGAAAATCTTATTCTCCTTATTATGCCAAGATGAAAGTACCTGGAGAAACTTTCATAAAAAGAATTTTAACCGTCAAAAGTGGCAACGTTAGCAAAGATCTTTTGATCTTTTGGCTTTTGCTGAATTTTGCCATGTTAAAGAGGGCATGAATATGATATACGGAGTATCTTTTGAAAAACTCGGGCCAATATACCCGTTTGAATCCGATTTGAACTTGAAGTTGAACGATAAAGTCGTTTGCGAAAGTGATTTTGGCATTGAAATAGGAAATATTGTCAAAATCTTTAAAGAACAGGTCGAAAACAAAAAACAGATCATCAGAGTTGCGACAGAAGAAGATCTTGCGAATGACCTTCAGAATGGCAAAGATGCCACAGGAGCTCTTGAAATTGCCAAGAAAAAAGCGGAAGAACATTCGCTGGCGATGAGAATGCTAAGTGCACGGTACACTCTTGACAGAAGCAAATTGATTTATTTTTTCTACGCAGACGGAAGAATTGATTTCAGAATGCTTGTCAAAGATCTGGCCGGGACTTTTAAAACGAGAATAGAATTAAGGCAAATAGGCGTTAGGGATACCGCAAAGATCGTCGGGGGCATAGGAATGTGTGGCATGCAAACGTGTTGTTCAAGATTTGAAAGAGATTTTAAAAGCATAACGCTCAAATACGCTAAAACGCAGCAACTTCTTATAAATCCTTCTAAAATATCGGGAGTATGTGGAAGGCTTTTGTGCTGTCTTGCGTATGAAAATGATACTTATCTTGAAATACTGAAAAATATTCCCGACACGGGAGATATGGCCAAATATGGCGATAAAGTGTACACCGTCTCAGAAGTTAACATCTTTTCAAAAACGATAAAAATGAGGGACAGTGAATACTCTGAGTTGAAATTAACCTTTGATGAATTCATAAATGGAAAGGGTGAAAAAATTTGCGATTCGAAACCACCGGAAGGAATGGATATGCCAGAGCTGGAAAACTAACACTTGATCATGGAATAGTCGAAACGCCCGTTTTCATGCCGGTAGGAACTAATGGTGCCATAAAGATGTGCAGTCGCGAATGCGTAAAGGATGCCGGCGCGCAAATAGTACTTTCCAACGCTTTTCATCTTTATCTTAAACCCGGTCTTGACGTTTTGAGAAGTTTTGGAGGCATTCACAATTTTGCTTCATGGGACATACCCGTTTTGACGGACAGCGGTGGTTTTCAGATTTTCAGCCTTTCAAAAAACATGCACGTTGACGATGAAGGAGTTGAATTTAAATCTCCCCTTGATGGATCTGTTCATAAGTTTACTCCGGAGAAAGTTATTGAAATTCAAGAGACGATAGGTTCAGATATTGCCATGGTGCTTGATGAATGTCTCGCACCTGGGAACGATCTTGAATCGACAAAAAAATCCGTGAAAAGGACAAGTAAGTGGGCGGAGAGAGCGTTGAAATCTCACACGAGAAAGGATCAAAGCCTTTTTGGAATAACTCAAGGCGGATTTTTTGAAGATCTAAGAAGAGAAAGTACTACTGAAATAACGTCCATGCCTTTTGATGGCTTTGGCATAGGAGGATTAAGCGTTGGAGAAGATATCGATACAACCCTAAGAATGCTTGATGTTGTGCTCCCTTTGATGCCGGAAAATAAGCCACGATACCTTATGGGTGTTGGAGATCCGATCTTGATGCTTGAAGCAATTGAAAGAGGAGTTGACATGATGGATTGCGTTTTGCCAACAAGAATGGCAAGGCATGGTGGAATTTTAACTTCTTCAGGAAGAATTAACATACGCGCATCTGCCTACGAAAAAGATCCGACGCCGCTCGATCCTGAATGCAACTGCAAAGTATGCAAGACATATTCAAGGGGATACATTCATCATCTTATAAAGCGTGGGGAATCAACGGGCATGATACTCGCGACGTATCACAACATCTATTTTCTCACGAATTTAATGAAACAATCAAGAGATGCTATAATTAAAGGCGAATTTGACGATTTTAAAAAATTCGTTATCGAAAAAATCAACGGGAAGAGGTGAATTTGTTGACAAAAGAAGAAGTTGTAAATATACTTTCAAAGATAAAATATCCAGGATACGCGAAAAGCCTTGTGGATTTTAAAATTGTCAAATCAATAGATGTCAACGATGAAGAGGTAAAGATCGTCTTAAATCTCGCAACGAAAAATGAGGAAACCAAAAGACGCATCTTTGACGATATAAAATCGGCTTTCAAAGGTTCAGGAATGAGACTCATTCTTTCGACGGTCCAAGATCAGCCTCAATCCACAACGGTGGAACAAAAGCACATGGCCCAAAGGGCAAAAAAACGCGTGGCTGTCTTAAGCGCTAAAGGAGGAGTTGGTAAAAGTACATTTACCGTTTCTCTGGCCGTATCTTTGAAAAGAAAAGGGTACACGGTTGGAGTTTTCGATGCTGACATACATGGACCCAATGTTCCAAGAATGTTGGGCACACTCAATGAGAAGGCATCGATAAATGAAAACAAGAAGATAGTGCCTGTTTTCAAAGACGGGATTTATTCGATGTCCCTTGGATACGTTGTCGATCAGGAAACGCCCGTTATATGGAAGGGAGCAATGGTCTCAAAGGCAATAGTTGAAATGTTAGAGTCAACGGAATGGCCAGAATTGGATTATTTCATAGTCGATCTTCCTCCAGGTACCGGTGATGCGGCTTTAACCATAAAACAAAACATGGACGTTGATAGCGCAGTGATAGTCACAACGCCAAATACGCTTGCCATAGCCGACGCTGTGAGAACAATTGATTTTTTCAAGCAAGTTGGAATAAAAATCTCTGGATTTGTCGAAAATATGGCATATTTCGTGTGCGATAATTGCCACAACATACTTTATCCATTTGGAAATGTCAAGCCTGAAGAACTTGAAGAGGCGCTTGGCATTCCATCTTTAGGGGCCATTCCTTTCGATCCGACAGTTGAGGAAGCAACTGATGATGGTACACTTATGGGATTGGAAAATAAAGAGTATTTTGATTTGATAAACGAAGTGGCAAATAAAATTTAGGAGGATAGAAATGTATTGGTCCAAACTTTACGCACCTACTTTAAAGGAAGTTCCGTCGGATGTGGACATAAAAAGCGCAGAATTGCTCATAAGGGGCGGCTTTATCCGAAAATCGGCTTCGGGCATTTTTTCATATCTACCCCTTGGTACACGCGTTCTTCAGAAAATAACGCAGATCGTTCGCGAAGAAATGAACAGAGCCGGGGCACAAGAACTTTTGATGCCCATAATGCAGCCATCGGAGATATGGAAAATAACGGGCAGATGGGAAGATTATGGTCCCGAGATGATGAAATTGAAGGATAGAAATGACAGGGAATTCACGTTGGGACCAACTCATGAAGAGATGATAACGACGCTTGTTAAAGATGAATTGCGGTCGTACAAGCAATTGCCGATAAATCTTTATCAGATAAACACGAAATACAGAGACGAGATAAGACCAAGATTCGGTCTGCTCAGAGGCCGAGAATTCATAATGAAAGACGCTTACAGCTTTCACACAAGCACCGAATCTTTAGATCAAACGTACATGGACATGTACAACGCATACGCTCGAATATGTGAAAGAATGGATTTGAAATACGTCGCCGTGGAAGCTGACACGGGCGCAATTGGAGGAAGTAACTCCCACGAATTCACCGCCTTTGCCGAAAGCGGGGAATCAAACATACTTGTTTGCAAAAAATGCGGTTATTCTGCGACGCAAGAGAAAGCAGAATGCCTCGACGATCAAAATAGCGCAGATGAGCCTTTGAAGGAATTGAATCTTGTTGAAACTCCAAATGTAAAAACAGTTGATGAACTTGCAAAATTCTTGAAAGTTGAAAAGGGAAAGATCGTCAAATCGATGGTTTTTGCTGGCAAAAATGGCTTTGTGATGACTCTCATAAGGGGAGATTTGGAAATAAACGTATCAAAACTTAAATCATATCTCGGAGATCAGACTTTGAGATTTGCAACCGCGGAAGAAGTGCTTGAAAAATTTTCGAGTCCAATAGGTTACATAGGTCCAGTTGGCGCAAAAGAAATTAGAATTATCGCGGATAATTCCGTAAAGCCTCTTAAAAATTACGTTGTGGGAGGTTTGAAGAACGAATATCATTACATTAACGTGAATCACGGCAGAGATTACGAAATAAAGGAATATGCAGATATAAGAACTGTCGTTGAGGGGGATAAATGCCCTAAATGTGGATCACCTCTCGAATTAAAGAAAGGCATTGAGGTGGGACAGGTTTTCAAACTCGGGACGAAATATTCGGAAAAATTATCGGCCACTTACGTCGATTCAGATGGAAATGAAAAATACTACATAATGGGATGCTACGGTTGGGGTGTGAGCAGGACAATGGCTGCCGTTGTCGAACAATTTCACGATGAAAAGGGGATAATCTGGCCAAGATCGATTGCTCCTTTCGAAGTGGTTGTAACCGTCGTGAACATGTCTTTGCCAGATCAACTCAAAATCGGCCGCGATATTTATGAATTGCTGGAAAAAAATGGAATCGAAGTACTTTTAGACGATAGAGACGTATCGGCAGGCGTTAAATTCAAAGACGCAGATCTTATAGGCATCCCTTTGAGAATAACGTGCGGCAAGAGCCTTGAAAATGGTGAAGTAGATCTAAAACTTAGAAATTCAGACAAACAGATTAAAGTAAAGGCAGAAGATGGCGGATCAATCTTGAGAAACGTTAAATCGCTTCTTGAAAATTACAAATTGTAAGAGTGATATCATGATATTTGATTTTTTAAAAAAAGGTCTTCAAAAAACAAAAGAAGGTTTTCTCGGAAAGGCGCTTTCCATTCTTAAGGGTGGAAATTTAGACAAGAACAAGATCGAAGAGATAAGAGAATTGCTATTGCTGGCGGACGTTGGAATTGCAACGTCCGACTACATAATAGAGAAACTTAAAGACTCAAAGGCAAAAGATCCTTTAGAAACATTGAAAAAAGTGCTATTGGAACTTTTAGGTGAAGACGAATCTATCAAATTGTCCGCCAATCCTCCAACAGTTTACACTCTTGTTGGGGTAAACGGATCTGGCAAGACGACGACGGCAGGCAAATTGGCCTTCAGATTCAAGAAAAACGGGAAAAGAGTAGTGCTCGGAGCTGGAGACACCTTCAGAGCCGCAGCCATTGAACAGCTCAAGGAATGGGGAAGAAAGACAGACGTGCCTGTAATTGCCCATCAAATGGGAGCAGATGCTGGAGCAGTTGCTTACGATACCGTAAGTCATGCCATCGCAGAAGGCCTCGATATTGCCATAATCGATACGGCAGGGCGTCTTCATACAAAAGACAACCTCATGAGAGAACTTGAAAAGGTTCATAAGGTTATAAAAAAGTTGAGGCCAGATCAGCCAGAAGAAGTTTTGCTCGTGCTTGATGCAACGATAGGTCAAAACGCAATTCAGCAGGCGAGAATTTTCGATAAAAGCACAGGTGTAACTGGAATTGTCCTTACGAAGTTGGACGGAACGGCAAAGGGCGGCATGATCTTTTCTATAAAGCGCGAGTTGGGGATACCAGTTAAATTGATAGGAATCGGAGAAAAAATTGAAGATTTAAAGGACTTTAAAGCTTCCGATTTCGTTGATGAACTTTTGCAATGAACCCCAAGAGTGTAGTTGAATTGTACAAGGAAAAGATATTTCTGGAAGACGGAGAAAATGCGCTTCATCTTGCTGAAGTGATAAGAAGATACGGTAGAGATGGATGGACAAAAAATAAGATGGCGATAGCGCTCGGTATGATAAATCCGGCGCTTAAAACCTTGTCAGAAATAAAGGATTTCGATCCTTCAAAGATCGAAGATGTGGTAAAAAAGACGGGTCTTCCCATTTCAAAATTAAGCGTTATGGCTATGATAATGAATCCTCGGCTCTACCTTCCAATGGACGAAACAACTATAGCACTTTCAAAAATTCAATCGATTAAGGTTTCAAGTTATTCAGAATTTTTAGAAGGATGGAGAAAATTTCTCGCTCAAAATTCATCTTACTTTGATGATTTTCTAGATCTTTATTTGGTATTTGCGGAAAAGTTGGAATACGAAAAAGATTCTTCGATTGTAGATGAAATGATAAAAATGGTAGAAAAAATTGATTTTCTATCTCTCGACATGAAAACATTTAAGGCATTTAGAGAAGTATACGTTGCCCTTCTTCCGTCTGACAAAAACAAGATCGCAGAATCGATAAAAGATCCTTACGTCAGGGGCGCTTTAACAAGGCATATCAATGCGCTTTTGATCGTTGATGGCAGCAATATAGCCATGGTTGGTTCACCTTATCCGGATCTGAAAAATATATTTTTGGCCTTCAGATCGATTGGAAATTTAAAAGAAGTCCCATGGCCGTTTAAAATAATCTTCGATCAGAATTTTGAATATAACCTTAGAGGCACACAGAAAAATCTTTTTGCAGAGAAATTTCAAAAGCATCCGGATGTCAAATTTCATTCTCCCGCCGATGAATTGATTTTGGAGATCGCAAAAAGCACGAATGCCTGGATCTTATCAAATGATAGATATCATGATTATCCAAAGGTGAAATCCGT
>JAVRKN010000056.1:0-8531 GCA_031962405.1 Athalassotoga sp.
GCTATACGCCATGCTATTCAGCCTTTTTGAAAAAATACCAATAAAGGGCGGCATTTGCGAATTGAAAAATGGCGGCAATGAAAATTGGTACTTCCATCATTGAATAATCAATGAAGTAGCCACTTGCAGTAGGACCTATTGAAGAAGTTATTTGTTGTGGCAAATTGCTTAAAGCCGCCATAGAGGCCCTTTCCTCTTCTTTTGCCTGGCCCATTGTAAATGATTGCCTCAGAGGTATTCCGGCAGACACAAAAAACATTCTGAGAAGATAAAAAAGTCCTGCCAGAAGAAATGTTGGCATCAAAGCCATGAAGATAAGCATTAAAGCACCTATAATTCTTACACTTACTATCGTTTTAACTGTACCGAAAAATCTGGCCATGCGTGCCGAAGATATAGAAGAGATCGCACGCGCAATGTTAGAAAGTACGTAAATTATACTTATGAGATCAACACCGGCACCGTATCTCACAAAAAACCAATAAACGAGTATCGGTCCGCTGAAAAATCCAGTGCCAAGACCGTTAACAGCGTTAGTTAAAGAAAATTTTCCGAGCAGTTTCCATGAAAGTTTGAAAGTGTTTTTACGTTTCGGCCTGTTTTTGTCTTCTTCAATGAATAGAGTTATGATGAATGTGAAAATGTAAATGCCAAGTGCCATGGCCATCAAAGACAAATATCCTGTGCGCCATCCGTCTTTGAAAACATTTGATATGTAAGGCAAAAGAATGGTAAGAGCGTATCCTATCGTGCTTCCTATGGCACCAAAAAAAGAAAAGGTACCAAAGACCTCGTTTCGAAACTTTGAATCAGCGCTTTCGGCAATCAAAGCCTGCTGCGCCGCTCCGGCCGCACCTCCACCGCCACCACCGCGTATCGTCCCAATCGACACAAAAAGTATGAGTGGAATATAACTCGTCGTCAAAAAAAATCCAAGCACACTTAAAGAGTTCACCACAGTCATGATAAGAATGATCAATTTTCTACCGTATTTATCCGCGAAAAATCCCACGCCTATTGAAAAGATTATTCCGACTATCACCGACAGTGTGAAAGCAAAGCCAATTTGAATCCCTGACAAGCCTAATTTCGAAAGGTATATTGGCACGAGAATAGTTAAAGAGGCCTGAGCAATGCTTCTTAAAAATCTGCTTATGATTAGCAATGAAAGGTTGCGGTTTAGCCATTTTTTGAACGTAAGATCACCTCAAATAGAAAAGGCTTCGCACTCAAAATGTGGAAGCCTTTATCATCAAACTAATTCAATCACTTTGCATTTTCTTTTGAAAGTTTGTTTGTGATATTGGGAGAATCTTTCCATACTGGAGTAGGACCTCTCATGTAAGAAATCACGGCTGCACCAATGCTTATTACAAAGGAAAGGAAAAACGCAAACCTTAGATCGGATATAAAGGTATCGACAAATATGCCTTTGCCTCCTATTTGAGCGCCTATAAACAGTGCACCCATTGCCTGTGGCGTGAGTCCAGAGGAAAGAATCGCAAATGCCATCGCTATACTTATAACTGAGCCCGCATTCATGAGCATCGTTCTGGTGCTGCCTGCAATTCCTCTTCTTTCAGGTGGAACAAGACCCATTATCGTACTTATATTTGGAGAGTTAAACATACCAGATCCAAATCCAACGATCATTCCCCACAATATGATCTCAAACATTGACATATCAACTCTTGTGAAAAGGGAATAGCCTAACAAGCCAATGGCGGAAATCAACAATCCAACAGAACTCAGAATTCTCGATCCGTGCCTATCGGCCAGTCTTCCACTTATAGGAGCTACTATCATCATAACAGCTGCAAATGGTATAAGATAAACACTTGCCGTAAAAGGATCCATGTTTTTTATGCCAAGCAAGTAAAATATGAGCAAGAACATCATAGCGCCTCTTGCAAGTCCATTTATGAGGTCTGAACTGTACGCGAAAAACAGAATCCTCGATTTGAAAAGTCTAAGATCAAGCATCGGTTGTTTCACTTTTGATTCTATGTAAATGAAGAGCGGGATGAGTATTGCCGCAAGGATGAAAAACGTTATCACAAGCGGTGACGTCCATCCTCCGAATCCACCTTCTGTCAGCGCGTAAAGCAAAAAGAACAATCCGGAAGTGAAGGATAAGGCTCCAAGCCAGTCAAATTTCTCGCCTTTGGGTATCGGAGCGATGTCTTTTATTTGAATCCATGCCCATATCGTCACAAGTGCGCCGAGGGGGACATTCATGTAAAAGATCCATCTCCACCCTAACGTTACAGTTAAAATTCCGCCTATTATAGGACCAATTGCCGAGCCAACGGCCACTATCAAACCGTTTATCCCAAGTGCCATTCCAAGTTCTCCCTTTGGAAAAGCGTCCGTGACTATCGCCGTACCATTTGCCATCATCAAAGAGCCGCCGACAGATTGAATGACTCTAATCACAAGAAGTTCAACTCCACTTTGAGACAATCCAGCAAAAAGTGATGCGAGCGTGAATAGGGCTGTCCCAAGTACAAACAATCTCTTTCTGCCTATCATGTCTGCAACGCGTCCAATGGACGGAACGAGTACGGTCGTCGCCAGCATGTAACTCATCAAAACCCAAATTACTATTATCATTGGTGCCTTTAGATCACCGGCTATATTCGGAAGCGCTATCAAAAGCGCTGTTCCTGTCATAACTGATAACAATGTTCCCAAACTCGTGGCCGAGAGCGCCAGCCATTTGTATTGAATCTTTCTCATGCGATCAATTTCTCCTTTCGATAAGAACTTTATAAAAATCTTTAACTTTTTCTGAAGCGTTTGGTTTTAAAGGATTTCCATGACCACTCAGCATTACATCGTAATCGATTTCCGTGAGTTTTTTCATCGTTTTAACTGCCGAATCCATATCTGGAGTGAATTGCTCCGGAGGCCCTTCAAGTTTTCCATCTATAAACCTCAACTCATCTCCCACGAAAATGAGATTTTTATCTTTGCTGTAAAGCGAAATACTGCCTGGTGTATGACCTGGATTGTGTATAACGACAAAACCATCGATAATGTCGTTTTCTTTAAGCAAAACGTCTGGTTCGAGGTACTTCACTTTGAAAAACGGAGATGCTACTTTGAATGCGGCTCCAGCCAATCCCTTTGGAGAAGGTACCTTTTCTTTTCCAGAAACGTAAGGTGCATCCTTTTCGTGAACGTATACCTTCGCATTTGTCACTTTTTTGAGTTCAAAGACATTACCCATATGATCGACATGACAATGTGTAAGCACTATTTTGGATACATTTGAAGGATCTTTACCAAGAACTTTTATGTAATCAAGGATCTTGTTCAATTGACCGGGCATCCCTGTGTCAACAATCATCAAATCATTGGCATTTACCACGATGTAAACGTTGGCATTTGTCCCATCGACAAGATGAACTCCATTCGTTATCTCCATAATCATTCCTCCTATCTTTCGGCATTTTGCAAAATGTTAACGGTATCCTTTATGATTGAAAAAGCATCAAGAAGCTTTTTAAACTGTTCTTCCGAAAGCACGCTCAATTTTTCATTCACGTACTCTCTCATCGCTTTTTCTATTTCAATTGCCTTCTCTTCTCCTTTTTCCGTTAGTTCTATGAAAACAGCCCTTCTGTCTTCTTCCGTTCTGTATCTTTTCACATAGCCGCACTTCACAAGTATGTCTGTGGCAGCCGTTAAAGTGCTCTTGACAAACCCATACTTGTTTTCTATTTCGGACATTTGTGCACGAGTCTTGGAATGTCTTCTCATGAAGATAAGAATGGATGCAGAGGTTTTCGGAAGTTTTGTTTTAGAGTAATCAAAACTTCTAAAAACTATCTTCGAAAAGGCCGAATAGGCCATAAGGAGATCTTCGGGCACTTCATACTTCATTTGTCTATCACCTACTTCAATATCATATACTTCATTTTAGAACTTTTTTATTTTGAATCATTTAATTTCATATTAAAAATGTGAAACGAAGATATTCAAAAATATTTTTTGGAATTCTTCGTAAAACTCGCTATTTAATCATTAAATGCCAAAAATGGCGGAATTTGTTTGAAAATAGCCCAAAATTAGGTTTAATTATTTTGACATTGATGTTGTAGAATTGATCGGTATCGATACCGGTATCGATTAGGAGGATGATAATGAGTTACGTTACCGTTAAAGATATAGCGAAAGCCGCAGGGGTTTCGACAAACACAGTTTCCCGAGCTTTAAATGGAAAGCCAGATGTAAATGAAGAAACAAAACAAAAAGTCATAGAAGTTGCCCGCAAACTTGGATACGTTTCAAATAGATCTGCGTTATCCCTTAAAAAGCAGAAAAGTTACATAGTTGGCGTGGTGACAGAAGATAACGCCAACCCCTTCTGGGCAGAGGTTTTAAAAGGTGTTGAGGCAACGGCAAAAAATTACGGTTACCACGTTATAATCGCAAATACTTCTCGAAATTACGAAACAGAATCTGAAGACATAAAGATGATGCTTGAAAGACGCGTTGATGGACTTTTGATATCGCCGGTTCAAGAAAAATATGATGATCTTTTCAGCCTAAAAAATTATGGCGTTCCATTCGTGATAATGGGAAGGCATGTCGAAGGTTTGGATGTTCCAATGGTTTACGATGACGGGGTAAGAGGCGGACATATAGTCACGAATTATTTGATAGAAAAAGGGTGCAAAAATATCGCTTTTATTGGTGCGCAACCTTATAATACCGCTTCTTCTGAAAGATGCAAAGGGTACCGTAAGGCTTTAGAAGAACACAAAATGATCGTTAAAGATGATTTGATAAAAACTGGAGGAATTGAAATAGATGGTGGCTATTCGTCGGTAATGCAACTTGTCAAAGCGCACATTGATTTTGACGGCATTTTTGTCTATAACGATTTGATGGCTTTGGGAGTTATAAAGGCTCTGAAGGAATTAAAGATCAGAATTCCAGAAGATGTAAAGGTAATAGGATACGATGATATACCTTATTCATCTTTCATCTCACCATCCTTGACAACGATGAGGATGAAAAAATTCGAAATTGGAGAAATTGCCTTCAAAATGCTTTTTGACGCAAATGAGAAAACCAAAGATGAAGTTGTGCTTCATTCGGATCTGATAATCAGAGAAAGTGCGTGAAAGAAAATCATAGATTGGAGTGATAGACATGGAAAAGAAACCTAAAATTGGATTAATTGGAATTATGCAAGAACTCTACGATAACATGCTGCCTGGAATCACAGAAAGGCAAGCCAATTATGCCAAAGAGATTGTAAAACAATTAAGCGATGTTGCAGATGTCATCTTTACTGCCCCAGCCCGTGTGCGTGAAGATATAGAGAAACGTGTCAAAGAATTCAACAATTCAGATGTGGATGGCATCATGATCGTAATGCTCACCTACAGTCCAGGCATGAGGCTCGTAAGGGCATTCCAAGAAAATCATCTTCCAGTTTTACTTGCAAATATTCAACCAGAACCAACCGTAACGGACAAATGGGACATGGGAGATCTCACTTACAATCAAGGGGTTCACGGAGCCCAGGATAACGCAAATGCCTTGCTGAGAACAGGCGTCAATTTTACCGTTTTAACAGATGATTGGAAATCTGAAACTTTTAAATCGGCATTTTTAGATTGGGCAAAGGCTGCTCAAACAGTTACCAAATTGAAAAAGATGAAAGTTGCAGTTTTTGGTCAGATGCCAGGCATGGGAGACATAACCGTTGATTCATCGGCCTTTTTAAGAAAGATAGGTCCCCAAATAATCCATGAAAGTTTAGGCTCAATATATTCAATCTTTGAAAAAGTCTCCAAAAAAGAAATAGACGATCTCATAGAAAATCAAAAAAAGCACTTCCAGATAGATCCAAAACTCAAAAAAGCGGATCACGAATACGCGGCAAGATTTGAAATTGCTATAAAGAAATTCATTGAAACAAACGGATATGAGGCTTTCAGCATCTATTTCCAGGCCGTTGCCAACGATGGAAGGTTTAGACAACTTCCCATGATGGCCGCGTCTGATTTGCTTGCCGAAGGATATGGCTACGGTGCCGAAGGAGATGCCTGCGCCGCAACACTTGTGGCAGCCGGCCATACGTTGATCGGAGATGCCCACTTCACGGAAATGTACGCGATGGATTTCAAAAGGAATTCAATACTCATGAGTCACATGGGAGAGGGAAACTGGAAGGTTGCAAGAAAAGATAGGCCGATAAAACTCATCGATAGACCTCTTGGAATAGGTGGGCTCGAAAATCCTCCAACCGTTCTGTTCAGTGCTCAACCTGGTCCTGCGACCATAACGTCTTTAGTCGCACTTGAAGGAGAAAGATTTAGACTCGTCGTATCGAAGGGCGATGTGCTCGATACTGAAGAAATGCCACATGTCGAAATGCCATATTTCCATTTCAGACCAGAAACCGGAGTAAGAAATGCTTTGAATGGCTGGCTCAAAAATGGAGGAACACATCACGAATGCTTCAACCTTGGCGATCAAACAAGAAAATGGAAGTTGCTTTGTGAAATGCTTGGAATTGAATATGCAGAGGTTTAAGGAGGAAATGAATTGAAGAGGATTTTCCATAATGAGCCTAAAACGAATTTAAGAATAAAGGAATATACTGATTCAACTTTAAAAGTCGAATGTTCATTCATATCTTGTCGCTCCAGCATGTGCCCCGTCGGAATCTGTCCTCGCTGCGCTGCGAAGGATTCCTCTGGGGCATCATGCTCTCCACCAAGATTCGGAATTTAAAGGTGGTTTAGTATAGACATGAAAAATGATCTGAAAGCAAAACTCATCATTGACAGAGATTACCAAATAGGAAAAGTGGACAAACGTCTCTTTGGATCCTTTATAGAACATCTTGGGCGGGCAGTTTATGAGGGCATATATGAGCCTGATCATCCTCAAGCGGACAAGATGGGATTTAGAAAGGATGTCATAGATCTCGTAAAAGAATTGAATGTTCCCATTGTCAGATACCCAGGAGGCAATTTTGTTTCTGGATACAATTGGGAAGATGGAATTGGCCCACGCAGCAAAAGACCAAGAAAACTTGACCTTGCATGGCATTCAACTGAGACAAATCAGATCGGTATAAATGAGTTTGTCGAGTGGACGAAAAAAGTCAACTCAGAGGTTATGCTATCCATTAACCTTGGGACAAGAGGAATAGACGATGCGAGAAACATAGTCGAATACTGCAATCATCCATCTGGAAGTTATTGGAGTGATTTGAGAAGATCGCACGGATATAAGCAGCCTCACAATATAAAGGTATGGTGTCTTGGCAACGAAATGGACGGACCATGGCAGATTGGCCACAAGACCGCTTACGAATACGGACGCATCGCCAACGAAGCGGCAAAAGTTATGAAATGGGTCGATCCATCGATTGAAGTTGTGGCAGCCGGGAGTTCAGGATGGCACATACCAACTTTTGGAGAGTGGGAATCGACGGTTTTAGATCTTGCTTACGAAAATATCGATTACGTTTCATTACACGCCTACTACGGTAATCAGGAAAATGACACGCCAAATTTCGTTGCAAAATCTTTGGACATGGAAAATTTTATAAAATCAGTCATCTCAGCGTGCGATTACGTAAAAGGGAAAAAACACTCTTCTAAAACCATAAACCTTTCCTTTGATGAATGGAATGTATGGTTCCATTCCCATGAAGAAGATAAAAAGGCAAAACCTTGGTCCGTTGCTCCCCATTTACTTGAAGACATATACGATTTCGAAGATGCTTTGCTTGTCGGATCCATGCTTATAACCCTCTTGCGCCACGCGGACAGGATAAAAATTGCAGCCCTTGCACAACTTGTTAACGTTATAGCGCCGATAATGACCGTCAAAGGCGGCAAATCATGGAGACAAACTATATTCTATCCATTCAAGCATGCATCTAATTACGGCAGAGGCACTGTTTTGAACGTTATGATTGATTCTCCAAAGTACAATTCAAAAGATTTCTTCGATGTACCAGTGCTTGATTCAATTGCCGTTATGGATGAAGAAGAAAACATAACTATTTTTGCGGTAAACAGAGATCAAAAAAGCGATCTTTTGCTCGAGGGGGACATAAGAGGATTTGACGGAAAATACAAAATCGCCGAACATACAGTTATGCAAAGCGATGATCCAAAAGCATCAAACACGGCAGATAATCCCGATAGCGTCGTTCCAAAAGTAATAAAAGTTAAAAACGAAGTCGTACAAGACGGTAAATTGTCGGTAATTTTACCCAATTTTTCTTGGAATGTCTTGAAACTTTCGAAGATATACTGAAAAAGGGTATTCGGAATTTAAAGTTGAATCAATGTTCATGGATTTTAGCAAGGTTATTGAAAATTGATCTTTTGCTGGTAGCGTCTCTATTATTTTATTTGAACGATCCTCCCTCCTTCGTTACAAGACGCTGCCAGCGTGAAATTATGAAAGGAAGCATATCATGAATGTTGCATTAACCCCTCCGATGGGATGGAACAGTTGGGATTGTTACGGAGCAAGTGTAACCGAAG
>JAVRKN010000057.1:0-8504 GCA_031962405.1 Athalassotoga sp.
ATAATCTTTTTGAAAAAATTAAAAAGTGGTGAGGCTCATGGGATATAAAAAAGAGATGATGGAATCGGAGATGATGAAGATCATCTCGCAGGCTTTCTTTAACATGAAGGATCCAAGAATAGAGGGTTTGATATCGGTAACAAGGGTTGAACTCTCCAACGATAAAAGATACGCAAAGGTTTATCTCAGTCTTTATGGAAATGATGATAAAAAGAATGACGAAATCTTTGAAATCATAGAAAAAGCGAAGGGATATTTCAAGACGGCAGTCGCACAAAATCTGCATACCTTTAAAGCTCCTGAGTTAACATTTGTAAGGGATAGAGGTATAGAAAAATCTTTTGAGATAGACAAACTTTTCAAAAAGATAGAAAATGAACGGCATAATCAAAGTTGATAAGCCATCAGGTTTAACCTCTCATGATGTGGTTAACCTCGTCAGAAAAATATCATCCGTCAGACAGGTAGGACATGCCGGTACGCTCGATCCGTTCGCGACCGGCCTTTTGATCGTTGGCATTGGTAATGGTACGAGAATTCTTGAGTATCTTTTACACGGCACAAAGACCTATGATGTGACCGCAAAACTTGGCATCATAACCGATACATACGATAAAACCGGTAAGACGATAGAAGAAAATCCATGCGACAAAGACGAAGATCAAATACGGGAAACATTGCTTTCTTTTGTCGGCGATTACGATCAGGTGCCGCCTATCTATTCGTCTAAGAAATATGCCGGCGTAAGACTTTACAAACTTGCAAGGGCGGGCAAAATCATAACGATGCCACCCTCACGTGTGAAAATACATTCAATTGAAATTGAAAGTATAAACAAGCCTTACGTGAGATTCAAAACAACCGTTTCTGCAGGTACTTACATTCGATCCTTGTGCAGAGATTTCGGCATGAAATTAGGATGTGGCGCGATTGCTGAAGAATTAAGAAGAGTTCAAATAGATCAATTCGATCTTTCTAACTGTGTTGAGATCGATCATATCGATGCTTTAGATGCATCGAATATCATCTCTTTGGAAGAAGTAACGCGCCTTATATTCAAAACCGTTGTGGCGAATGATAAAGGATCTAAAAAAATTCAAAACGGCATGCCGCTTGAAATAAATGACATCGATTTTTACGAGGATTTTAACAAGGCAGAATTGATTAGGATAGTGGACAAAGATGGGAAATTGATATCGATAGGAATTGCCGAGCGAAAATCAACTTTCCTTTCCACAATTGAAAAAAAAGAAAGAAATGATATCATTTTAAGACCAAAGAAGGTGTTTAAAAATTGAGATCTATAACGATCGGAGTTTTTGACGGCGTTCATTTAGGCCACAATTACATGGTAAGAAAAATGGTTAAATACGCGGAGGATCACGATCAAATTCCAACGGCAATTGTATTTGAAATGCCTTACGAGGCCATAATCAATCCTGAAAGTTTTGACGGTCTGCTCACGACTCCAGATGAAAGGGCCGAATTACTTAAAAGTTTAGGGGTTGTAGACGTTGTGATTCAAGATCTCAGATCGATCGTGAACATGAGAGAAAAAGATTACATAGATTTCCTCTTAAAAGAGTACGATATGAAAAGCATCTACGTCGGCTACGATTTTAAATTTGGCAAGCACGCCCAGGGGGACGTGGAACTTTTAAAAGAAATGGGCAAAAGGCGAGGGTTCATGGTTGATGTGACTCCCAAAATTCTTGATGGAGACATGAGAATAAGCAGTTCTTTGATAAGACGTTACATAAAAGAAGGAAGGCCTGACATGGCACATCATCTCATCGGCAGGCCCTTTACGATATCTGGAACGGTTTTTAAGGAACGCGGCATAGGATCTAAAATAGGTTTCCCAACGGCCAACATCGCTAGGGATGGTTCCAACCTTATAATTCCTAAATATGGAGTTTATTTGGTAAGATCTGTGATAGACGGCAAGATCGCTTACGGCGTTATGGGAATAGGCGTTCGTCCAACAACTGATATCGACGGTGAGGTAACTTATGAAGTTCACTTCCTTGACGGAGAATATCAACTTGTTGGGAGGCATTTAAAAGTTGAGTTACTCGAATTCATAAGACCTGAGATTAAATTCAACACGCTCGACGAATTAAAAGGTGCGATAAAGAAAGACGTTGAAAGGGCGAAAGAATTGTTAGATCAAACTTATGGCTGAAAAATTTGACTACACCACCTCCTCAATTTCAAAATCTTTGCTGAGACTTGCGCTACCCTCAATGGGAGCGTCTTTTTTCTCATCAATATACAATTTGATCGATACTTTTTGGATAGGTCATCTTGGGGCAGATCAAGTGGCAGGCGTTACCCTTGCCATGATGATCTTCTTTTATGGCGGAATTTTTAACAATCTCTTTGGAACCCCATCTGTTATCTTGATTTCAAGAAGGTATGGCGAAAAAGATCACGAGGGAGTGAGATGGGTCGTTGGCCAGACGATGCTTGCGAAAATTTTAATAGGCTCTCTCTTCATGGTCATCGCATATCTTTTCATGTCACAATTGCTGGTTTTGATAGGCGCGAATGATAAAACCCTCTCTTATGGGATTGATTTCCTTAAGTGGAGGTTATGGGTCATACCCCTTTCCTTTTCTGGCTACACAATGATGACAACATTTCAAGGCACGGGAGACACGTACAAGCTTTTCTGGGTCCAGGGCATATCTGCCGTGATGAATATCATCCTCGATCCGATCTTTATATATGCGCTTAAGATGGGCGTTGGCGGTGCGGCAGTTGCTTCAGACATTTCCGAGATCTATCTGCTTGTGATGGGCATAATATTGCTTAACTCAAAAAACGCCTATGTAAAAATGAATCCTTTTAAATACATGAAGCCTCGCAAAGACATCATAAAAAAGATGGTTTCTCTTGGTATTCCAAGTGTTTTCGATAATTTGTCTGCCAACGTAGTCTACTCAATTATTTTAAGAATTGCTTCCATTTACGGTGCCGACCTTATAGCGGCACTGGGCATAGTTAACAACGTAAGGAGCATTTCTTACACCTTGGGTTATTCAATGAACATGTCAACTTCGACGATGATAGGACAGAATATAGGCGCAAAAAAACGTGAAAGGCTGAAAAAAATAATTTTGACATCGATAAGTATTGGAGAAATTTTGATAGGTGGTTACGTTTTTGCTTTGTTCTTCTTTGGCTCACAAATAACTTACTTTTTTACCCCAAACGTCAACGTTGCAACTATGGGCGGATTGATGATGAAATTTTTTGCCGTTAACGAGATATTTTTCATAGTCGCGATGATAGGTTATGGGGTTTTGACAGGTGGAGGGTTGACCAAAACAACAATGGTTATAGGAATCATATCTGATTGGGTTATCCTGGCTCCGATGGTTTTAATCTTTTCTTCATTGCATTTTAACTGGGAATTCTTGATATTTTCTTTTGTAATTCAAAGCGTTGTGATGGCTGGATTGGCGATGCTTGAGGTAAAACGTGGCAGGTGGATAGAACAAAAAATTTAAAATTTGTGATAAAATATAATTAGACCCGGACTCAGGAATAGGAGAAAGCCATTCCTTAGTTCGATATCTTGGAGGTGTCATATGGAAAAGGAAGAAAAGCGAAATATCATCGAGACTTTTAAAGTCAACGAAAGGGACAATGGTTCAGTCGAAGTCCAAATTGCTTTGTTAACGTCGAGGATAAACCACCTTACTCAACATCTGAGTGCTAATCCAAAGGATTTCCATTCAAGAAGAGGTTTGCTTAAGATGGTTGGAAAGAGAAGAAGATTGCTTCGTTATTTGATGAATCGTAAACCTGATGTCTACAAAGAACTCATATCAAAGTTGAACTTGAGACGCTGATCTTTTTTGTTTTGCAAGGAGCGGGGATAACCCGCTTCTTCTTTGAAAATTTTAAGAGGTGATGAAATGTACAAAGTTTGGAAAAAAACATTTAAAGGTAGACAACTTGTCATAGAAAATGGAAAGATCGCAAAACAGGCCGATGGCGCTTTTGTCGTTAATTACGGCGAATCAACAGTCCTCGTCACGGCCGTCATGGAAAAAAATGCCAAAGAAGGACTGGATTTTTTTCCACTCACAGTTGAATTTCAAGAAAAATTTTATGCGGCGGGTAAAATACCTGGCGGATTCGTAAAGCGTGAGGGAAAACCATCTGAAAGCGGGATCCTTTCGGCAAGAGACATAGATAGACCGATAAGGCCTCTCTTTCCCGAAGATTTCAAAATGCCAGTTCAGATCGTGGCGACCATTCTCTCCGTAGATCCTGAAAATCCTCCAAATACCTGGGGAATTTTGGGAGCATCTCTTGCGTTGAATGCCTCTGTTATACCTTTCAATGGCATCGTTGCAGGGGTAAGAATAGCGTACGTAAATGGCAAATATGTGTTTTTCCCATCGGAAGAGATCGCAAAAGATGCGGAAATAGATCTTATAGTTGCTGGAACGAAGGATGCCATAACGATGGTTGAAGGCGAGGCAAATGAGGTAAGCGAAGAACTCATGATTCAAACTTTGATGGAAGCCCACGAGGGGATAAAAGAACTCATTGCCTTTGAGGAAGAAATACTTTCGGAGTTCAAAGTTGAAAAATTTCAATACGAAAAACACCAATTAGATCAAAATTTGAAAGAAAAACTTTTGAGCCGTGTTTCAAATGAAGAACTTGAAAAAAGACTTCTTACCTCCGGAAAGCATCAAAGAGACAAAGCAATAGAAGATTACAAAAAAGAGATCATCGATCCGCTTTTAGAAGAATCACAAGTTTCTCAAGAAATGCTTGAAGAAACCAAATACTTTTTGTCAGAAGAATTCGAAGCGCTTGTCAAACAAAGAATGAGAAGGATGATCTTTGAAAAACATCTCAGAGTAGATGGGCGCAACCCCGAGGAGATAAGACCCATAACCTGTGAACTTGGTTTACTTCCAAGGACACACGGTAGCGCGCTCTTTACAAGAGGAGAGACTCAAAGCCTTGGCATAGTTACCCTTGGTGCCTCAATGGATGTCCAGATCATCGATACCTTGCTTGAAGAGGGAGAAAAGAGATTCATGCTTCATTACAATTTCCCCCCATTCAGTGTAGGTGAAACAGGAAGGTTTGGTAGCCCCGGCAGAAGAGAAATAGGGCATGGTCATTTGGCAGAAAGAGCCCTCAAGCGCATGATTCCACCGGAGAGTGAATTTCCGTACACAATACGCGTTGTTTCAGAAATTCTCGAATCCAATGGTTCTTCTTCCATGGCAACGGTGTGCTCCGGCTCTCTTTCGCTAATGGACGCGGGTGTACCTATCAAGAAACACGTGGCAGGGGTTGCAATGGGGCTGATATTTGAACCAGATGGATGGTTAGTTTTGACAGACATAACAGGAATGGAAGATCATCTTGGAGATATGGATTTCAAAGTTGCGGGCACAAGAGACGGCATTACCGCATTCCAAATGGATGTCAAGGTTGGCCATGTTTCAGCCGATATACTCAAAGTCGCACTTGAAAAGGCAAAAGTTGCAAGGTACAAAATACTTGACATGATGTATGAAACAATTCCACAGCCAAGAAAGCAACTTTCAAAATATGCTCCAATAATAAAACTAACTTCAATCCCAGTTGACAAAATAGGTGAATTGATAGGGCCGGGTGGTAAAAATGTCAAAGCCCTTTCCGAAGAATACAACGTTGAAATTCAAATAGAAGAGAACGGTACTGTCAAAATCGTGGGCAGTAGCGTTGAAGATGTCGATAAGGCCGTGGCTTACATGGCAAACATGAGCAAAGAAATAAAACAAGGTGAACGTTTCATGGCAACTGTAAGCCGAGTTGAAAAATACGGATTTTTTGCCGAGATTGTGCCTGGAAAGACGGGACTTGTTCATATATCAAAAATGGGTAGGCATGTTAAAAATGTCGCGGATGTCGTACACGTCGGAGACAAAGTAAACGTTGAAATAACGGGATTCGATCCTACGGGAAAACTCCAGTTAAGGCAAATAATCGAAACCGATGAAGATCAAACGAACGAAAGCGGAGATGAAGTGAATCATGATAGAAACAGATGGAACAAAAGCAAAGAAAACAAAAGATGATATATCGATAGACAAACTTGATAATGGAGTGCTTATGGTCTTTAAAGACATACCGTCTTTAAGGACCGTAACCATAGGCATGGGAGTAAAAGTTGGATCGATAAACGAAAAAAAGGGAGAATTTGGAATATCTCATCTCATAGAACATTCTGTTTTCAAAGGAACGTCTAATTTCACAGCCTCAGATCTTAAAAGATCTATAGAGCGTTACGGTGGGATAATAAACGCTTTTACATCTGAGGAATACACTTTATTTGAAACCAAAGTTCCAGATTTTGCCAGTAAAGAGGCTTTCGACGTGATCTTTGATCTTGTGACAAGCCCACTTTTTCCTCCAGAGGAGATAGAATCTGAAAAGCGCGTTGTAGTGGAAGAAATAGCGATGTACAACGACGATCCAGTCGCTCTATCCGAAGAGAATTTGCTTAAAACGATATGGGGAGATTCTCCTTACGGAAGGCCAATAGCCGGTGAGGCAGAAACAGTTATGAACATAAGTGTTGAGCAAATAAAAAAATTTTTCGAAAAGCATTATTTGGCAAAAAACATCGTGGTTGTCATTATAGGCAATCTCGCAGCGGTGGACTTAAAATACATAAGAAAAAAGATGAACGAGATAAAAGACGGCAAAGTAGAAACCTTAAAACTTCAACCAGTGCCTCTTGAGCCTTCCACAATCGTCGTTGAGAAAAAAGATCTGAACCAAATAAATGTGAGTATGGGTATCCCAACCGTTAAAAGATCTGACGAATTGAACTATGCGCTGAGCATAACATCAACCATCCTTGGAAGCGGCATGAGTTCAATTTTATTTGATCGTTTAAGAGAAAAATTGGGACTCGTCTATTCCATATCCTCTTCAAATCAATCTCACACCTTTTGCGGAGAGTTTACGATCAATTTCTCGACATCGGTGAAAAATTTGCTTAAAGCCATAAAAGAAGTCAAAAATGTTTTAAATGAATTGCCGGAAGAAATAGGAAAACAACTTGAATACGGCAAAAAGAAGGTTGAAGGAAGACTTTTGATGTCAACAGAATCAACGCTTGCCACCATGTACATGATGGTAGACGATTATTTCACGATAGGAAAGATAAGGGGAATAGACGAGATAACAGAGGAAATAGAAAAAGTTAGAGAGTCTGATGTAGTCGATATTTTTGAAAAATACATGAAAAGGAAGTGGATTCTTTCTTTTGTCGGACCGTCAGGGTTGAAATCCATGCTTGATGGTTGTGAATTCATAGTAGATCATGGCAACAGTTGAGTGAAAGGAGGAATTTTCATGAAGGATATTGGAAAATTCACTTATTTTCTTCCAACAAAGATCGTGTTCGGTCAAGGTAAAATCAACGACTTAGGAGATCTTGTCAAGGGCATTGGAAAGCGAGCCTTGATAGTGACAGGAGGAAAAAGTGCCAAATCAACTGGGTTACTTGACAAAGTTGTGAAACAACTCGATGAAGCAAAAATTGGTCACGTTCACTTTGATAAGATAGTTCCAAATCCACTTTCCACAACCGTCGATGAAGGCGCTAAGGTTGCCAAAGATGAAAATTGCGATTTTGTGATAGGCATAGGAGGCGGAAGCCCAATCGATTCGGCCAAGATGATAGCCGTTGTGGCAAAATCTGGTGGAAATTGTTGGGATTACACGAACGTTGGCGGTGGAAAAATTCCAAAATCTGCACTACCAATAGTTGCAATACCAACGACACACGGCACTGGGACAGAAGCGGATCCATTTGCCGTCGTTACAAATCCAAACACAAAAGAAAAAATTGGCGTTGGTTTTGATGTAACCTTCCCAGTTCTATCGATAGTAGATCCCGAATTGATGATCTCTTTGCCTGCAAATCAAACTGCTTCAACAGGGATGGATGCGTTTTACCACGCGATAGAATCGTACATAAACGTGAATCATCAGCCGACGTCAGATCTTTTAGCGCTCGAGGCTATCTCTTTGATAAATCAATACCTCCCGATTGCTTACAAAGACGGCAAAAACATAGAAGCACGCACCGCACTTGCATGGGCAAGCACCGCTGCTGGCATATGCGAAACGCTTTCTGGTTGCATCGCAAATCATGCCCTTGAACACCCAGTTAGCGGCCATTACAACGTTACTCATGGTGTGGGCCTTTGTGCAACAGGACCAGCACTTTTTGAATACATCTTAAAAGATGTCAAGGAGAGACTTGCAAAAGTCGCTTTAACGATGGGAGCACCGTCAGAGATCACAGACACAGAAGAACTCGCAAAAATGTCAATAGAACTTTTGAGAAGACTTCAAAAATCAGTCGATCTCGACGTGACACTCTCGAAAATAGGCGTTGAAAGATCAAAGATAAAAACTCTCGCCGCCGATGCCATGAGAACAATGGGAGGACTCGTTGACGTAAC
>JAVRKN010000058.1:0-1399 GCA_031962405.1 Athalassotoga sp.
CCATAGGCTATATAATCAATATATAAGACATTTTTCCAAGTTGTCAAGTTCAAATGGAGAGATGATTTCACGAACTTTTCTCCAATTTTAGTCTATAGACGTAGTAAAAAACTGCCAATCTTACCAAAAATGTTATAAAAAATATGATTCTGTAATCGTTAAAGGTTAGTCCTATGAAGTTAAAATTTGCTTTTGCAAGCATGATCACAAAGAGCCCAGAAATTATATTTCCTATGAAGGAGGCAAAGTTGACAAGGCTTGAATAAAGCGATAACGCTTCAGTTTTACCAAAGGTCGGAACAACGTTGAGCAAGGTGCTAAAAGACATCAATCCCAAACCTGCATTTGCAACTATGCCTATTATGATCTGAAATGGTAGCATGTAAAGTAAAGATGGTAATGCCAGTGCCCAACCCAACATGAGGAAAGCACGTAAGAAAGCGACGATTTTAAGCATTTTGAAAGATCCATATTTGTCTCCAAGGCGTCCCCAAACAGGTTGTGCAAATGCGGCCGCGAGACTTGAAACAACCGTGATAAGCCCAAGAACTGCGTAACTGTAGTGAAAGTCATCTATCATCATGACGGTTGGATATGGTCCAGAGATCGTGCCGGCAAAGGTCATCAAAATATAGGCTATAAGAAACTTTCTGTAATCGCCTTTTAATTTCAAAACCTCAATTAAAACGTGGGGATTCAACATATTGCCGCTTGAGGTCGGATCTTCATCCTGAATTTTTAACGCGTAAACGTCCAGCGCTCCGAAGATAGAGCCTATGGCGAACATCGTAAAGAATGCCCAAAATCCTCCTCCAAGCACGTCAAGCACGTAACCAGCGGCCAAAGTTGCTGGTACGGATACAAGGCCAGTTATTAAATTTCTCAAACCGAAGTATCTTCCCCTGACGCCTTGATCTACAAGATCGCTCATCCATGCTTGCCATGCTGGACCAGCCGAGGAAGTCACAATTTGAAAGAAGAAAAATATGAAAAGTGCTATCCATACTTTTACGCCACTGTCTATCAAAGCAACAAGGCCTAAGGTGAGGAAAACAGGCCTTCCAAGAAGTGCCATGAGAAGAATGAAGCGTTTTTTGCTCGTGAAGGTATGGGCGATCATCAAAGAAAATGGTTGAATTACGCTTGCAAGCGGTATAAGGGCACCGTATATTGACATCAAAAATGGCGTTGCACCGAGCCAAAGGAAAAAGCCTACGAGGTAAGAATTGCCTCCAAAACCTCCAGTGAATGCCCCCCAAACTGTGGCAAGACTGCCTTCGATTATGGAAATTTTTCGTGCGTGCGCTTTTTGTGATTCGCTTAGCATATTTACCTCAAAAAAGAGGAAATGCCTCCTTCTTTTGAAAATACTGATTCAACTTTAAAATTCGAATTTTCA
>JAVRKN010000058.1:1499-8496 GCA_031962405.1 Athalassotoga sp.
TATAATAAAGGTTCTTGACATATCGTCAAGATTGATTTATAATTAAAACGCTTTTGTGATACGGTCTATACAAATTGAAAAGGGGGGTTGTTAGTGAAGAGGTTTTTGGTGTTAACGTTGGTAGGGATAGTCGTTGTGGGTATGTTGGCCTTTGCAGGTGGAACGGCCAATTATGCGATGCTATCAGACGTGACAAGCGTGAACATCTGGTCCATGTTGGGACCGAATGCAACTGCGTGGAACTTTTACCCAACGTTGGGTAAGTATGGAGGTCTATACGGCATGTCGGATTTAACTTATCAAGTTGTACCATCTTTGGCAGATGGCTTCTGGTCACCACTTGAGAAAGTAACTGAAGATGGGACAACGATGTACGTTACAACTGTGAAACTTCTTAAGGGCGTGAAGTGGTCAGATGGAACGCCTTTTACGGCAGACGATGTGGTTTTTTCCTATGAGGTACCCTTCAAATTGCAAATGCCCGGTAACTGGATGTCAAACATTCCTCCGGATCTTTTTGTGAAGGTTGTCAAGGTCGATGATTACACTGTGAAATTCTACATAACGCACCCAAGCGGAAATTTCATATATTCAATTCTCATGAGTGCCATCGTCCAGAAAAAATTTTGGGAGCCCGTTTATGAAACAGCGCTGACTCAAAAAGATCCTGCACAGTACATGATGTCCTACGATAAAGATCTCTTATCTGAACCTTCGATAGGCGCATTCACGGTTTCACAATGGCAAAAAGGTGCGTATTTGCTCGATAAAGCCATTCCAAATTACGTCTTTAGCGGTCAGCAAGAGATAGAATATGCCAACGGTGCAATCCAGTACATAATTCCATCGCTGAATCAAAACAACACTTACTATGGAACAGCAGAAGGCACTGTAAACAACAAATTCGTGACAGGTCCTTACGTTGATTCCATAATTTACAGAATATATCAAAACCAAACTGCGGCCGTTTCTGCCTTATTAAAAGGTGAGGTTGACTACATACTCAATCCAAATGGACTTCAAAAGGGTTTCGTCCAGCAACTTCAGACAAATCCAAATGTTAAAATTGTAAGCAACCCATCTTTGGGCTTCCAGTACATTGCATTCAATTTGAGAAGATATCCTATGAGCAACAAGGCCTTCAGGGTTTCAATTGCTTATCTCATCGACAGAGATTTGCTTGCAAACAAAATTCTCGGTGGAAACACAAATCCGCTTTCATCACTCGTGCCTCCAGGCAACAAATTCTGGTACGATCCTGATCTGAAAGCATACGGCGATGGAATGACGACGATTCAAAGATACGAGGCTGCCATAAAAACGCTTAAAGATGCTGGCTTCTCATGGCTTATTGAGCCAAAGATAAGTAACGGTCAGTTGGTTCAACGCGGACAAGGACTAATAGGGCCAGATGGAAAACTCATAAAGCAGATAACGATGATGGCTCCATCTGCTGGATACGATCCTATAAGGTCAACTACGGCCCTTTGGGTTGAGAAATGGGCAAATGACATAGGCATACCGCTTTACGCCGATCTAACGAGTTTTAACAACATAGTTGATGCCGTCTTTAACCAAAATTTCAATTTCGATATGTACATATTGGGATGGGGTATCAGTATATATCCAAGTTACATATACGACTTCTTCTCTTCAGATCAAAATGTGCCAGGTGGATTTAATGCCCCTGGGTACACTAATCCTGAATTTGAAAAGGTTGCAAAGGCTTTCTTGGATTCAACTGACATGAATGTTGCGCGCGAGTATGCCTTTAAGGCTGAAGAGTATCTTAACGCCGATGTGCCGTACATAGTGCTTTACGCTCCACAAGTTATAGAAGCGTATAGGGCAGACAGAATTTCTTTTGCCTATACCCAGTGCCTTGATGGAATTCAATCAGGATATTCTGGATACGGCGAGCCTACCTACGTCAAGGTCATTCAATAATTTGATCTCGTTAAGCCGGGTCCCACGGCCCGGCTTTCATTTTTAAAGATTGGAAGGTGAGATGATGCTGAAGTACATCGGAAACAGAATTTTGCAAATAGCCATCTTGCTTGTGATCTACGTGGCTATAGTTTTTTTTATGCTTCACGCAATGCCTGGAGGAATAAAGACATTGCTTATTTCCAATCCAAAACTCACACCTCAGGCTCAAGAGGCCATTATAAGGGCCTTTGGTCTTAATCAACCTCTCTGGCTTCAGTTTGTCGATTACATGAAAAACGTATTCACTTTAAACCTGGGGATCTCTTTTTCATATTATCCGACCCCAGTGTGGAATATTATCGCAGAGAGATTGCCAAGGACCGTTTTGCTCTTCACGGTGGCCACTCTGATAGCCTTTTTTGTGGGATTTGCTTCTGGAAAGTCCCTTGCCTGGAATCGCGGAAAGACAACGGAATACGTTTCAACCGTTGTGGGTATAATAACTTACACTATTTTCACTCCATTGCTCATATTCGTGGTAATTTGGTTTTTTGGATCTTTTCTTGGTATCTTTCCGCTCAATCAATTTCTTAATCCAGATCTTTGGATTCACACGCGTTTAAATGCTCAGGTCATCTTTCTTTACATCCTTATGACCATGCTCATAATAGGTGCGGTAATGCTCGTATCTTATATGATGGCTTTGAGGTTTTCTCACAAGGTTAGAACGAGAAGGATGATTTTCTACCTTTCTACCGCTATATCCGTTATCTTCTCTGTTTTCTTCTGGTGGGTAAGCCCTGTTGGCATATATGCTGCTGACATTTTGTGGCACATGGTACTTCCGGTCATGACGGTTACCATCATATCTTATGCTGGCAACATGCTTGTCATGAGAGATTCGATGTTGGAGACCATAAAGGAAGATTTCATAACAACGGCGCGTGCCAAGGGATTACCAGATAAAGTTGTGAGAGACAAGCATGCGGCGAGAACGGCCATGCTCCCTGTTGTGACCAATTTCGTACTTTCGTTGGGTTTCGTTGTAAGCGGTGGGGTCATAACGGAAACACTTTTTTCATGGCCTGGAATGGGTATGACCTTGCTTGATTCGACGCTTGCAAAAGATTATCCGCTTGCAGCAGGAGCGTTGATATTTACGGGCATCTTTGTGCTTATAGCGCATTTGGTTGTTGATATAGTTTACGCCTTTCTCGATCCGAGAATAAGGTATTGAGGTGGTAATGATGGCTGATAATTCAAACATGACAATTGAAGCAGAGGCAAAGTTAGAATCTCCTATTTTGATAAGAAGCAAATTGCTATGGAGAGCCTTCAAAGAAAACTGGAGCATATTTTCCAAATCCAAAATAGGCATGATAGGCCTTTACATAGTGGTAATTTTTGCGGTGGCGGGTTTCATAGTTTATCCTATACTTGCAGATACCGTTTGGAAAACAACAAGTCTTAACGCCATGGTCTCTTACAATCCAGTAACTGGTTATGATTTTTTGCAAACTAACCCTGCACCCCCATCTTGGGCACATCTGCTTGGCACAGATCCTTTAGGGAGAGACGTGCTTGCGCAATTGCTCTATTCAACACCAAGAGAATTCATGTTGGGTATCGTTGCGGCTTTGATAACCGTGATAATAGGGACTTTAATCGGGACAGTCGCTGCTTATTTTGGAGGCACGCTTGATACTTTTTTCATGAGGCTTGCCGATATCGTACTTTTATTTCCATTCATACCATTTTTGATAGTCATAAGCGGGATGATGCAGGTAGACCTGCTCACGCTTGCACTGATAATAGGGTTGCTTTCTGGATTCGGAGGCATCACGATAGTGCTTAGATCGCAGGGACTTATCATAAAATCAAGGCCTTTCATAGAATCGGCAAAGGTATCTGGCGCAAGCGATGCTTACATAATAGTCAACCATATAATTCCAAATGTCATGCCGTTGTCCTTTCTTTACATGATGTTTAACGTTACAGGTGCAATATTTTCTGAGGCTGTGCTCTCTTTCTTCGGGCTTTTGAACATAAAGATGTCATGGGGTTTGATGATATACACCGCTGACACGGCCGGCTACATAATAGGAAGCAATATTTGGAATTACTGGTGGTTATGGCTTCCGGCCGGCGCATCCATAACTTTGCTGTGCGGAGCATTTTATTTCATAGGCCGAGGCCTTGACGAAGTTGTCAATCCGAGACTTAGAAAGAGGTGAAAAGATGAGGCCTATACTCGAATTAAGAAATTTAAAGATGTATTACGATACGCAGGCGGGAGAAGTTAAAGCCGTTGATGATGTTTCTTTTACGCTCAATGAAGGAGAGTCCATAGGGCTTGTTGGCGAATCTGGATGCGGTAAAACTTCCATTTCCATGTCAATAATGAAATTGTTGCCCGAAAACGCAAGAATAATATCTGGAAACATATTTTTTGATGGAAAGGACATAGTGAAACTTTCAAATGATGAGATGAACAAGATAAGATGGGCTGGTATCTCGATGGTCTTTCAGGCTGCCATGAACTCTCTAAACCCCGTTTACAGAGTTGGAGATCAGATAATAGAAGCGATAACGACCCATGAGCCCAACGTTACATTTGAAGAAGCACGCCAAAGAGTCGCAAATCTTTACAAACTTGTAGGTCTTGATCCAGAGAGAATGGACAACTACCCACACGAGTACTCTGGTGGAATGAAGCAAAGGGCTGTCATAGCCATGAGCCTTGCGTGCAATCCAAAACTCATAATCGCCGATGAACCAACGACTGCCCTTGACGTCATAGTTCAGGATACCATTTTAAGAGAACTTGAAAAGATACAAAAAAAGTTGAACATGTCCATGATCTACATCTCTCACGACATAGCCGTCATCGCAGAGGTCGCGTCAAGAATAGCGATAATGTACGCTGGCAAAATAGTTGAAATGTCTGATTCTGTGACCATCTTCAAAAGGCCGGCACATCCTTACACCGTTGGATTGATGTCTTCTTTCCCATCCATAAGGGGAGAAAAAAAGGAACTTGTCACGATTCCAGGCGAACCACCGAATTTACTCAATGCTCCAGATCATTGTAGATTTGCTCCAAGGTGTCCATTTGCAACGGATGAATGCTGGAAGTCAGTGCCTTCTTACTCCGAAATAGAGACTAATCACTTTGTCGCATGTTTTCATCCACAGAATCTCAAAAAGCGGGTGAGTGCAAATGTCTGATAATGAAGTTGTCATAAAGGTTGAGAATTTGAACAAGTTTTTTCCGATGAAAAAGAGTGTTTTTTCTCGTGCAAAGCACTTTCTTCATGCCGTTGATGAGATAAATTTTGAGATAAAAAGGGGCAAGGTGCTCTCTCTTGTCGGTGAATCGGGATGTGGAAAGACGACAACTGGGAAAACGCTTCTTAAATTGTATGAACCTACCGCGGGAAAGATAACCTTTCTTGGGAAAGATGTTACCCATCTTTTGAATGCGGAAGATAAAAAATGGTTTCACAGTAAAACTCAGATGATCTTTCAGGATCCTTTTGAATCTTTAAATCCAAGGAAGACCATCTTTGATATAGTTTCAGAACCCATGAACATACAAAATTTTGGAACACTTAGAAAACGCGAACTCATGGTCATGGACATACTAAAAAGGGTAGGAATATCTCCACCGGACGCTTTCCTTTGGAGGTATCCTCACGAACTTAGCGGTGGGCAGCGTCAAAGGGTTGCAATAGCAAGGGCGCTTGTCATGAAGCCTGAATTTGTCGTGGCAGATGAGCCAACTTCGATGTTGGACGTTTCGATAAGAACCCAAGTTATGAAACTCATGATGGAACTTATAAAAGAGATGAACATGAGTTTTCTTTACATAACACACGATCTTGCCGTGGCAAGGTACATGGCAGATGAGATAAGCGTTATGTATCTTGGACGTATGGTTGAATACGCTGATTCGGAAGAGTTGATAAACAATCCTCTTCATCCTTACACAAAAGCGCTTATCTCTGCCGTGCCCGTTCCGGATCCGGAATTTAAAAGAAAATCCGTCGAAATAAAGGGCGGCATAGGAAAGCCCATTGATCCACTCCCAAGATGCAGATTCTACGAGAGATGCCCCTTCGCAATGGAGGTGTGCTCTCAAAAAGAACCTGAATTAATTGAGGTTAAAGAAAATCACAAAGTTGCATGTTTTCTCTATGAACGGCGGTGATTCCTTTGTTCACATGGAAAAGAATGCTTCCGTTGATCATTTTGATGGTTGTACTTTTCGTAAACCTCGCGATATCCATCGCGAGGTTTAATTCTTACACGGCATTCATGGGAGATTTTAAGGCTAATCTTTACGCAACGCATGTGACAAGATCTGCCTCTGAAATTAGCATAACTTTCGAAATAGTAGGTCAATCTGGAATGATGGCCAAAAATGCTTATTTCTCCGAGGCATCCTTTTTGTTAACATCAAATGGACATTCTCTTGGAGTTTATCAATTTCCAACTGAGGGAATTTTGGGCCAATTTGATGGGAAAAGTCTTGTTGCTACTGCCACTTTCAACTTTTCTGGCGATTATTACCAAGAGGTATCTAAATTTCCATCTGTACCCTTGAAATACACCCTGTACATCGTGACGCATTTCTTAACTGGTAGCCATAACACTCGCGGTACGCTGATGTTTGAAGGTGACGTTAAGGAGGTAAAGTGATGAAATTAAGGTTTTTGATATGGAGTTTGATCGATGCGATTCCATTCCTTCTTGCCCAGATGTCCTTGCTTTTTTTACCTTTTTCAGAGTTCCCAGGTTGGCTTATATACCTTTTGATGCTTGTCTTAGGCCTTTTTGTCGTGATTTTGGTAAGAGATTTCAAGACTGGGATATTCGTAACGCTTTCAGGCACTTTAATTGCGATGATACTTTATTTCTGGATAAGTTTTATCATACTGCAATTTTGGGGCAGTTTTAACAGCGTTATAGCCTCAAATTTGAGTTTAAGTACAGGCATCGTTAACACCATCTTTCTTTACATCTTTTGTTTATTTGGAAATATGGTGGCCATGATCTTTTTGGGATT
>JAVRKN010000059.1:0-8478 GCA_031962405.1 Athalassotoga sp.
TTTTACCTTTTTCATCAAAATATACTGATCTGGCTTTGTCTTTTCAAGAATTTTCTTTTTTATAAATCCAACGCCATGCTCACCACTTATTGCACCGCCAAGTTCGGCGGCCTTGAGTGCTATCTTATCGAGAATCTCTTCGGATAACTCTTTCCATTCCAACGGATCTATTTCCTTGGGCTTCATCGGAGCAGGATGAATATTTCCGTCTGCCGCATGACCTGCGACGGGAATTTGAACTTTATAATCTTTGGAAAGATCGGATATGTACTGCATTATTTCGGGAATTTTATCAGTTGGTACGACGACATCACCGGTCGGGGCGTAAGGATCAAAGGATTTTATGCCTTCGAGCCAATTTCTTCTAATTCTCCAGAGTTTTTCAGAATTAGTCCTGTTGTCGGCCACGAAAACATCCATGGCACTGCCTGCCATAAGCGCTTTTCCACCGATCTCGTAAAGATCTTCTATTTCCTCTTTTTTCCTGCCTTCGTATTGGATCAAAAGATAAGCGTTGGCTTCATCTTGAAAGGGTAATTTCACGTTGTTGTAGATCGATCCAAGTTTCACAGATAGTCCATCTATGAACTCTATCGCGCTTGGAAGTGTTTTACTCTCTATCATGAGTTTTCCAACGTTTGAGATTGCACTTTCTATATCTTTGAATGGAGCAAGCAAATCAACCGTTTTGCCGGGCAAGGGAATAAGATTAAGGTAAATCTTCGAGAATATTCCTAACGTCCCTTCAGACCCTACAAGAAGATGGATAAAATCATATCCCGAAGAATCCTTCCTTCTTTTTCCTCCAAATTCCACGATTTGGCCGTCCGGCATGATGACTTCAAGACCTATCACGTGATGACCCGTATTTCCATACTTTATGACCTTGCTTCCGCCGGCATTCGTTGCAACATTTCCGCCTATGAAACTTGTTTCCACGCTCATTGGATATCCTGCGTAATAAAGGCCAGACTCTGCAACTTTTTTGCACAAATCATTTGTGACAACACCAGGCTCGACGACGGCGACGAGGTTATCCTTGTCTATTTCGAGGATCTTGTTCATTCTTTCAAAAGATAAGACTATGCCACCGTAAAGCGGCACAGATGCTCCCGCAAGACCGCTGCCAGCGCCTCTTGGCGTTATTGGGATATGCTCTGAATTTGCCAGTTTGACGATCTTGGATATTTGATCTGCGCTTTCCACTTTCACCACAACTTCTGGCATGTGGGCATAATATTCTCCTCCGGCCTCATCGTGTGAGTAATTCTCAAGTGCCTCTTTGTCTTCGTATATGACAGAGGCATCCGAAGTTATTCGCCTTAATTCCCTTGATATTTTCTCGTCTATTTTCTTGAATTCATTCATCTTCATCACCAAGCGCTTTCAAGAGTTCGGGCAGGATCTCAGTTGCGTCTCCTATTATTCCAAAATCCGCGACGTTAAAGATGGGAGCATCAGGATCTGTGTTGACGGCCACCACGATGTCTGACGATGACATGCCGGCTATGTGCTGGACTGCGCCTGAAATGCCGAAGGCCATGTAAAGATGGGGACTGACGGTTTTCCCCGACAGTCCTACCTGGTGGGAATAAGGAATCCATCCCATGTCCACGGCCGCGCGAGAGGAACCGACAACGCCGTTCAACTTTTTGGCGAGTTCGTAGAGCATCTCGAAATTCTTTCCATCTTTCATTCCTCTTCCACCAGATACCACAACCTCTGCTTCCTGAATCGGCAAATCGGTGCTTTGATCTTTTTCAAAATTTATCCATCTGTAAGCGCTTTTAAAGATTTTTTCATCTATCTTTGGAATTACAACCTTACGCTGACTTTTATCGTACAAAATGGTTTTTTTAGATCTCGGCCTAACCGTTGCCATCTGAGGCTTTGTTTGAGTTCGAATGGTTGCCATGACATTTCCTCCTATCGCGGGTCTCGTCTGAAGCAGAGTGCCGTCCTTTATTTCAAGTTTTGTGCAATCGGCCGTAAGACCCGTGTTGAGTTTTGTCGACAAAATTGGCATTACAGTCCTTCCGTAAGTCGTCGCCGAGGCTATGATTATTTGGGGGTCGTATTCTCTGACGAGAGAAAGCAGGATGTTGGAATGAACATCTGGCAAAAAATGCTCGACTCTTTTATCATCAACTTTGTAGACTATGTCCGCTCCGTGATCGAAAAGAGAGTCTACTTCACCGATTTCATATCCCACGATTACGCTGGAAAGTTCCACACTTAAAGCGTCAGCAAGCGATCTGCCCCATGCCAAAAGTTCGTAGGAAACAGAATTTATTTCTCCATCTCTGAACTCTGCAAGCGTCCACACACCTGGCATTTAAATTATCTCCTTTGATCTTAGAAATTCAATGAGTTCTTTTACCGTAACTTGTGGATCCTTTGATCTCACGATCTTTCCATTTCTCGTTATTTTGGGATAAAATACGTTTACCACCCTTGTCGGTGATCCTCCAAGGCCGATCTTTAACTGATCTGCTTTTATTCCTACCGCATCTAAAATTTTGACCTCAAAAGATTTAGCCTTTAGTTTTCCTGAAAGATTTGGTATTCTTGGCTCATTTATCTCTTTGACAACGCTGACAAGTGCAGGCAGATCAACTTCAACAGTTTCATGACCACCTTCTACGGCCCTCTGGACTCTTACGTGATCATTTGTGAGTTCAACTATCTTACTCACGTAAGTCAGAATTGGAATTTCCATTTGCGCTCCAACTGAAGGTCCAACTTGACCAGTTTCTCCATCCGTTGCGCGCTCTCCGCAAAGGATGAGATCGAATCCTCCAATTGCCTTTATTGCCATGGACAAAGTATAGGCCGTGGCCCACGTGTCGGCTCCGGCAAAACGTCTGTCTGTCAAAAGATAGCCGTCATCGCAACCTATTGAAATTGCATCTTTTATGGCATCGCCTGCGGCCGGTGGTCCCATCGTTATGGCCGTAACGTGCACATCTTTCATGCGCTCCTTTATTCTAACAGCCTCTTCGATTGCGTACATATCGAGAGGATTCAATTCGGCTTCCATCTCAGATCTGACCATTGTGCCGGTTTTCTCATCCATTCTGACTTTGTCAGTGGCTGGAACTTGCTTTACCAAAACGCCTATTCTCAAATTAAACCTCCGATTTTTTGTGTTTATTTTTACTTCTTATTCTGATTATACTGCAAGTACACGACGTGAGTGTTGGTGAATTCTTCGACTCCATGCTTTCCATCGTCTCCACCGATTCCAGATTTTCTCCAGCCGGCGTGAAATCCTTGCATTGCTTCGAAATTTTCGCGGTTTATGTAAGTCTCTCCGAACTTTATCTCATTTGCAGCCCTCATGGCAACATCTATGTTTTGCGTGTATATCGAAGATGTAAGGCCGTACTCAGAATCATTTGCCATCTCTATGGCCTCATCGAGAGTTTTAAATTTGACTATCGGCAGGACAGGCCCGAAGATCTCTTTGTGAATTATATCCATACTTTGCACGCAATTGACCAAAAGGGTCGGCTTGTAAAAGAATCCCTTCTTCCTCTCTTCAGCCCTTCCACCAATTACCATTTTTGCGCCCTGTTCTATCGCATGCTTTACCATGCTGTCCACTGATTTCAAAGCGTTGGAATTTATCAAAGGCCCCATGTCCACCTCTTCTCTAAGTGGATCGCCGTAAGTTGTTTCCTTCATTGCCTTTGTCATCTTTTCAACGAATTCATCGGCAATCTTCTCGTGCACGTAGACGCGCTCTGCGCAATTGCAAACCTGCCCCGTGTTTATAATTCTCGAATCTTTTATTGCCTTAACCGCAAGATCCAGATCGGCATCGTCCATTACTATGGCAGGCGCTTTCCCTCCAAGTTCCAAAGAGACCTTTGTTATGTTTTTGGATGCCAACTCCATTATCTTCGATCCTGTATCGACGGATCCCGTAAAACTCACCATTCCAACCTTTGGATTGGACGCAAGTTCATTTCCAACTACCGATCCCTTTCCACTTACAAGGTTAAAGATGCCCGCTGGCAGATCTGTGTGAGCGACGATCTTCGCGAATTCAAATGCGTTGTTCGGCGTGTCGGAACTCGGCTTTATCACAACCGTATTTCCAGTTATAAGTGCCGGTGCCATCTTTCGTGCTATCAAAAAGAATGGGAAATTCCACGGTAAAATTCCAGCCACAACGCCTATTGGCATTCTGTAAAGCAATATATTTTCGTTAGGCCTATCGCTTGGGATTATTTCTCCTTCCAATCTCCTTGCCCATTCCGCCATGTAGTCTATGTAATCAGCCGTAAAATCGACCTCAACGCGGGCAAGAGACCTTATCTTTCCCTGCTCTTCAACTATCGTTGTTGCAAGCATCTCGGCATTCTTTCGAATTCCATCTGCTATCTTTCTAAGGTATTTTGCACGCTCTATGGCGGGCAACTTTGCCCATTTCTTTTGAGAATCGTATGCCGCATCGATGGCTTTTCGCGCATCCTCGATCGTGCCTTCTGGACACTCAGATATCGTCTCTTCAGTTGCGGGATTTATGACGTTGAAAAACTTTCCAGACGATGAATCGACGAATTTCCCGTTTATAAACAACTGGTAACGCCTCATAAAGACGCCTCCTTAGAATTAAAATGTTTTATTCTTCCAATCACATATGGCCCTTCTGGAATTGCAACGATGAATGGATGAGAAAAATTCTTCATGGCGATCCTTATCCCTTCATCGAGAGAATTTATTGGGGTTGCAAAGGTCAATTTTTTGTCAAATTCATTTAAAGACGAAAGTAAGAAGATATTTTTCGTCTTATCGAGCACTTTGGAAAATTCTTGGACTTCCCATTGATCGCTTTCAAAGGTCTGGGAAGTGTTGTGAGATCTAAGAAATGCCGTCGTACCCTTTTCCTTCAACTCGATCATCAACTTTCTGAAAGATTCCTTTCCAAATCCGAACTTGCACTCAGAGGCTATCACTATAAATCCATCCTTTTTGACGATCTCCGCCGCTTCGACGAGGCCTTTTGCGGTCTGGTAATAATTTTGATCCAATGGATATCCTCCGTTAGAGGTTACAACTACATCTGCCTCTTTCTCTATCTCGACGATAGAATGATCTGAAACGAATTTACACCCCACATCGTGAGCCTCAAACAAATCGCCGGCAAAGATGCCCGTTATGCGCCTTTGATCGTCTAAAGAGACGTTGAGCATGAAATCGCATCCGGCAATCTTCGCAACGCTTTTTGCCATTTCATCGACGGGATTTCCGATCAAAGTGCAACTTTTGGCCAAGGGATGACCCATGGCATCAACGCTGTGAAAGATCTTCAAAGTCTCGATTCCAGTTATGCCTGGGCATATAGATTTACGCCCACCGGAAAATCCCGCCATAAAATGTGGCTCGATAAGGCCCGTGCAAATTTTGAGATCCGATTCAGCGTAGATTTTGTTTATCAAGGCTGGACAATTGTGAGCGCCCTTCCCCAGATCGATTATCGTTGAATCATCGTAAGCATTGTGATTTACTATTTTGATTTTACGTCTCAAAATTTCTTTCCCAAGCAATTCTTCAAACATGTCATTCGGAACTGGATCGTGTGTTCCCGTGGCTATGAGTATCGTCATTCTATCGTCCCGGATTCCGGCCTCTTCCAAAATTTCTATAAGAGGAGGAAGGATTATAGAATTTGGAACAGGCCTTGTCGTGTCCGAGACGACTATGCACGCATTCTTCTTTCCCCTTGCAATCTCTCTTAGAGGCTTCGATGATATCGGCTTTTCAAGGGCCATTTTGATTTCGGACGCTGGATCTTTTACAGCCTCTGCCTCTGGTTTTTTTAAAACAACTGCATCTTCTGGCAAATTCAATTTTTTGAAACCTTTTCCATATCTTATCTCAACTTCCATGGATTCACCTTCTGCTACTTTCAGTTGTCCATTTTTCATTCTCAATTTTCAACTTCCCATGCTTTTGGCTCATACCGATCTATTTCGAATGACCTTTCAATCAATTCTGGAATATCTTCAAGATCGATTACACCCATTGCGATCATCTGCGACAACCCATTTCCTATTGCCGTTGCCTCTATCGGACCTGCCTCGACCGGAAGATTTGTGGCGTTAGATATGAATTGGCAGATCAATTTGTTTCTTGTAGCACCGCCGAGCATCCTGATCTTTTTCATTTTCCTTCCAGAAACTTCTTCAAGTCTTTCTAAACTCCATTTCGTCTTCTGAGCGATTCCCTCGAATGCCGTTCTGACAACTTCAGATCTTGATTCTATGTGTTTTCCAAATTTGTCCGATTCTTTGATTATCGCAATCTCCATATCATCTGGCTTCTGAAGATCGTAAGAGTTGACGTCTATCATGCCCTTAAATGGCTTTGCATTCTTTGCCATTTCGATGAGTGCTTCGTACTCAACCTTCCATTTGCGCCTTAACTCTTCTATAAGCCACATGCCCGTGGTTTCTGAGATCAACCTGTAACCACCGTCTATGCAACCTTCATTTGCGAAATTGTATCTTAGGACACTTTCATTTTTGACGGGTTCTTTTGAAAGAATCCCTTCCAAAAACCATGTGCCCGCGCTTATTATCATGGCATCTTTATCGTCAACACAGGCGAAAGCCGATCCCGTATCGTGCGTTGGGGGAAAGATTACTTTGAGTTTCTTTCCAAAGAGTTTTACCTCATCGGCAATTGTGGAAGGATTTACGATCTGGGGAAAGATGTCCGGCAAATTCAAAGCCTTTGCGATCTCGGGATCCCAATTTTTGAGAGAAGGATTGTACAATTGAGTTGTTGTGGCAAAGGTGAATTCGATCGCTTTTTGGCCCGTTAAAAAATAAACAAACAAAGATGGGATTCCAACCAAGGTATCGGCACAATCTATTGAACTCATGCCGAGATTTTTCATCTCAACGATCTGATATATCGTGTTGAAGGGTTGAAATTGAGTTGGAGATCTCTCAAAGATCCATGATCTTTCAACTTTATTCAAAACGTACTCCATTGCATTCCATTTGTACGCGTTTCTGTAATGAAGGGGAAATCCCAAAAGAAATCCATTTTTGTCTAAAAGGCCAAAATCTACTCCCCACGTGTCTATTCCAAGCGAATCAATCTCCCATTTTTCCACGGAGATTTTGATAGCCTCCAACACATCTTTGTAAAGGTTAAGTATATTCCAATACGCAATTCCATTTATTTCAATTGGAACATTCGAAAAGCGGTACACTTCCTCTATCTTTATCTTGTCATTTGTGTAAGATAAAACAAAGGCCTTTCCGCCCGATGCGCCTATATCTATCGACAAAAAGTTCAACTTATCATCCCTTCCGACTTGGCCGATAAGACCGTCAAAATGTGGACACCTCCGACATCATTATTTCATCCTCTTTTTGATGCAACCATCTTTTCGTAGCCACTCTTTCTGAAAGCCTCAAGCGCATTTGGATCAAGGCCCATCTCTTCTCTTGCTTCCCTTAGAATCGGCCTTACATCCGTTAAAAAGGCGTCCTTTACGATCTCTTCAGCCAGTACCACATCATTTTTCAACTGTGCTTCTCTCAAAGATTTTTCATCGATAAGAAGAGATTTAAGGTAAGCGATCTGCAACGCCTCGACTGATTGGATCATGGCTTGAACTTTTGGCTTCATTGCCGCACTCTGATCTATGACAAGGGACGGTTTTGCGTTGGAGGAGAGATCAAAGAATTTGTTTAACTCAACGAATATCAAAAATAACTCGTAAAGGTTAGCAGAGCCAACGGTCAAATCATCGTCTGCGTATTTTCTGGAATTGAAATGAAACCCTCCAAGTTTTCCACGAGAAGAAAGAATGGAGACGATGTACTCTATGTTCGTGCCGTGCGCATGATGGCCCAGATCGATTATGACCTTTGCCTTGCTTCCAAGATCTTTTGAGAGCGCATAAGCGATGCCCCAATCTGCCGTGTCGGTGTGATAAAAAGCAGGCTCGAAGAATTTATATTCGATAAGCAAAGTCATATCTTCTTTTAAAGCGGCATATATCTTCTTCAAAGAGTCGATGAGCAATTCCTGCCTTTTTGCAAAGTCCCCTTGGCCTGGATAATCTGTGCCATCCGGAAGCCACAAAGATAAGGTTTTTGAATCGACAGCTTTCATGATATCGATACATTCGATGACATGATCGATTGCCTTCGATCTTTTCTTATCATCCAAATTCGTGAGACTTCCGAATTTGTAATCTTCGTCCTGAAACAAGTTTGGATTCACAGCGCCGATCTTCAAACCCTTACCCTCTGCAAATTTCTTAAGATCATTCCAATCGTCTACCTTGTCCCACGGAATGTGAATCGCAACTGCCGAGACTGCCTTGGTGAATTTTTCTACCTGTTCGGCATCTTCGATCCTTTCAAAGACATTCTTTGCAGCCCCTGGAATGTGGAAAACCTTAAACCTTGTTCCAGAATCAGAAAATCCCCAAGAAGGAATTTCAAC
>JAVRKN010000060.1:0-8378 GCA_031962405.1 Athalassotoga sp.
GCTATTCCGGGTGATTATTCAACATTTAACAAAAACATGATTATTTTACCATACATTATGAATACTCATGTGATATAATTCTTTTTGAAAAGTTTTCAATCAAATTTCACATAGGAGGTTAGAAAGATGCATACCGATATAATTGACGTAAAGGCTATGGAGATCCTTGATTCCAGAGGAAATCCAACGGTTGAAGTTGATGTTTTGCTTGAAGATGGAAATGTTGGTACCGCCATGGTTCCATCTGGAGCATCGACTGGAAAACATGAAGCACTCGAATTGAGAGATGGTGCCAAAAGATATGACGGTAAAGGCGTCGAAAAGGCAGTTGAAAATGTTAACGAAAAAATTGCGCCAAGAATTGTGGGTTTAAACGTATTCGATCAAGCCTACATCGATAAAACCATGATAGATCTCGACGGAACACCAAACAAATCTGCGCTCGGAGCAAATGCCATTTTGGGCGTTTCGATGGCAGTTGCGCGTGCCGCGGCCAACGCACTTTACATGGATCTCTACGAGTATTTGGGAGGACCAAACGCAAAAACTTTGCCCGTTCCAATGATGAACGTCATCAACGGTGGCAAACATGCCGATAGCGGTCTTGATATACAGGAATTTTTGATAGTTCCCGCCGGCGCACCGACTTTCAAAGAGGCTTTAAGGTACGGCGCTGAAACTTTTCAGGCTCTAAAGTCCATTCTCAAGTCAATGAAGATGGTTACATCTGTTGGCGACGAAGGCGGGTTTGCCCCACAATTGGGATCGAATGAAGAAGCGATAGAGGTAATCGTTAAAGCCATAGAAAAAGCCGGTTACAAGCCTGGAAAAGATATCTACGTTGCGTTAGACTCGGCTCCAGATTCTTTCTGGGATGATACGAAGAAAAAGTATCACTTTGGCGGCAAAGACATAACGACGGATGAACTTCTTGACTTTTACAAGAAGATCGTTGAAAAATATCCAATCATTTCTTTGGAAGATCCATTCTACGAGGAAGATTGGGATGGTTTCGCGAAGATCACAAAAGAACTGGGACACAAACACCAGATAATAGGAGACGATCTTTACGTTACCAACATTTCAAGGTTGAAGGTTGGAATAGAAAAGCGGGCTTCCAATTCCATATTGATCAAATTGAATCAAATAGGAACTGTTACGGAAACTTTGGACACAATAGAATACGCAAAAACGCATGGTTTCACGTGTGTTGTTTCTCACAGATCCGGTGAAACGGAAGACACGTTCATAGCGGATCTCGCCGTGGCTGCGAATACGGGACTTATAAAGACCGGATCGCTTTCACGAAGCGAAAGAATAGCCAAATACAACAGGCTGCTTAAGATAGAATCAAAACTCGGATCCGTCGCCGTTTACAGAGGACTTGATGCTTTTTATTCAATAAAAAGATGAGATTTTCTGATATCGTTGGACTACTTTCAAAATACGATCTCGTTAAAACCTATAACCTGTCTGACGATCCTGAGATAAAAGACATCTCAGAAGATTCAAGAAAAACAAAATTCGGCGATCTCTTCATCTGCGTGAAGGGATCGCGTTTTGACTCTCACACCGTTGCCAACGGCACAAATGCCGCTGCTCTAATTTGTCAATACGAGATAGAAACAAACAAGCCTTACGCAATTGTAAATGATATAAGGCGTGCGATTTCTTTGGCTACTTACAATTTCTATGGGCCATTTGACAACCTTCGTTTCTTCGCCGTCACCGGTACAAAGGGAAAGACAACGGCTGCAACGCTTTTTAAAGATATAACCAACGCAAACGGAGACAAATGTGCACTTATGACAACCGTCGTGAATTCCACTCCCAATTTTTTTGAGTTATCAGATCACACAACGCAATCTCCTGTATACTTTGCGAAACTTCTCAAAAGGGCCGTGGATGAAGGGGCAACATTCGCTTCTCTTGAAGCATCTTCTCAAGGGCTCGATATGAAAAGGCTTGACGGTCTTTTGTTTGATAGAGTTGCCTTTTTGAATCTTACCAGAGATCACTTTGACACCCACATGAACTTCAAAAATTACTTTGAAGCAAAGGCACATCTCTTAGACCTTGTGAAGCCTAATGGAATTGTTTTTGTGAATTCCGATTCTGGAAAATGGGGAAAACTTTACGCAGATCGCGCCAAGGAAAAAGGTTTAAAAGTTGTGACTTACGGTAAAAGTGGAGATGTCAAATTGAAAGTGATCAAGGCAGACGATAATGGCACAGTCTTTAGACTCAAGATCGACGAAAAAGATATTGATTTTTCAAGCGTCGTCATCGGTGACTTCATGGCTTACGACCTTGCGGCACCAATCCTTGCGGCCAATTCTTTGGGAATTGACATGGAGATTATACAAAAAGCGGTCAGGGAATTTCCAGGCGTTGAAGGAAGGCTTGAAAGGCATCATTCAGAGGGTTATGATTTCTACATAGATTACGCGCATACCCCTGCAGCACTTGAAGTGGTTTTAAAATTCGTGAGAAAGTTGACGAAAGGTCGCGTTATCCTTGTCTTTGGAGCAGGCGGAGATGCCGACAAGGGGAAACGCCCTTTGATGGGATCGATGGCACAAAAATATTCAGACATCATCTTTTTGACGAATGACAATCCCAAATCTGAAGATCCACTTAAGATAATAGACGAAGTTATGAATGGCATTTCAGAAAGAAGCAAACTTCACGTTGTGCCAGACAGAAGATTGGCAATTGAAATGGCTTTAAAAGCATGGAAACCTGGAGACAAAGTTGTGATAGCCGGCAAAGGCCATGAGAGAGTCCAGATTTTCAACAACTACGAAGTGCCTTTCAAAGATAAAGATGTTGCTTTTGAAATATTGAAGGGAATGGGTCGGATTTGAAACTTTCACAAATAGCAGTTGCCGTTAACGGAAGACTCGTTGGGCAAGACGAAGAGATCTCTAAATTTAAAAGTGATTCGAGAGAGTGCCAAAAGAATGATCTCTTTTTCGCACTCAAGGGTGAAAAATTAGACGGTCACGACTTTTTAGAAGAAGTTTATCTTAAAGGGGCCTTTGCAGTTGTCGAGAGAGAGACGAATTTTTCTCCGCGCCTTATCGTCGGAGATGTAAGATCGAGCATGTTGAATCTTGCGATTTCAAAGATATCAAATTCCACCAAGATAGCAATAACCGGTTCCAACGGCAAAACAACGACAAAAGAAATTCTATCTGCCATGCTTTCGAATCACGGCAAAGTTTTAAAGACCGAAGGGAACATGAATACGGATGTTGGCATATCACTTTCCATCTTAAATGGATGTGAAGATCCAGATTTTACGGTAATAGAGATGGGGGCTCAAAAGACCGGAGACATCGAAAAACTTTCTTCAATTTTCGAACCAGACATCTCCGTTATTACCCTCGTCGGAAGCGCACACTCCGCTTTCATAGATGTGCCAAAAGAGAAATCTTCCATAGCCAATCACACGAAAAAGGTTGTCATCTACGACGGAGATGCGAGGCTAAACCTTCATGGAAAAGGCATTATTTACACCGAATTTGCCAAATTGGAAGGATACAAAGATCTTAAAACTCTGATAAAATTGGACGGAAAGAGTCTTTTTCTAAACGGAATATGGGGATCAGGCCAGATAAAAGACCTAAACATGGCTTTGAGCGTACTCGAATATTTAAAGATCGATTTTAATCCCGACGAGATCGAAAAAATTCAGATCCCAGAAGGCAGAATGAATTTTCAACGTCTGGGCAAGTACTTTCTTGTGGATGATACCTACAACGCAAGCCCAGAATCTTTCATGAACACGGCAGAAACATGCGCCAATTTTGGAGAGGTGATATGGATCCTCGCACCGATGAAAGAATTGAAGACAGATGGGATCAAAGAGAAATTAATGAACGCGTTCTTGACTCTAAAACCAAAAGCAGTCTTTACAATTGAAAACGACGACTTTTATCCTTTTGGAATTCCTTACGATTTGGATAAGTTTTTAAATATTTTAAATTCAAATGATGTTATACTTGTTAAAGGTTCGAGATTTTATCAGATGGAGAGAATCGTCAGGGAGATAAAGGAGGAATTGAAGAAACTTTGAGTTATTTTTTCGAGTTTTCCCTTGCCTTTATTTTAACGATTTCAGCACTTTTTCCATTTTTGATTTTCATGAGAAAGATCAAAGTGGGGCAGCATATAAGGCCTGAAGGTCCAAATATGCACAACTACAAAGAAGGCACGCCCACGATGGCTGGCATCATCTTCATACCGGCAGCCGTAGTCGTAGCGTTGATCTTTGACAGATCCGATCCGATGCTTATCCTTGCGATATCGACGATGGGCTTTTGGGCCGTTGGATTGGCAGACGGCCTCGTCCAGACGCTCTTCCATAGGGCAAAGGGCTTAACAGGCCTTCAGAAACTTTCTTTGCAACTTTTAATAGCCTTAATAGGTTACATCTTCGTTCAACGAATAAATCCCCATCTCTACACTTTCATCCCTTTCACGGGAATCGAGTGGAATCTTGGATATCTCTATCCTGTTTTGACCATCATCTTTGTGGCTGGTATGTCAAACGCCTCAAACCTTACGGATGGGCTTGATGGTCTTGCCGGTGGCACTTACCTAATTTCTTCGATAGGTTTGCTTGTCTTTTCAATCTTAAAGGGATTGCCATTGACGATGACTTTAACTTTAATGGGCGCGGTACTTGCGTTTCTCTTCTACAACGTTAAGCCTGCAAAGATTTTCATGGGGGATGTGGGCTCTCTTGCGCTCGGAGGATACGTTGGAATGCTTGGAATGCTTTACGGTTATGAGTTATGGATGATACTTCTATTTCCGATTTTCGTGATAGAGGCGTTAAGCGTTGTGATGCAGGTGACGAGCTTTAAAATGTTCAAAAAGAGAATTTTCAAGATGAGTCCAATTCATCATCACTTCGAACTTTCGGGATATTCCGAACAACAAGTTACTAACATTTTTTGGGCATCTCAAGCCATATTCACCTTCGTAATGGTAGGCGGTGCATTGTGGATTTCTCACTGATAGGTTTTGGGGTAAGCAACAGATCCGTTTTGAAATTCATAATTGAGAAAAAAATTGGGAATGTTTTTGTTTCTGAAAATCGCGCCCTTTCCGATGAAGATAAGAGATTTTTCGCAGAAAAGGGCGTTGGATTCGAAGAATTTGGAAACACAAAAAAAGCCCTTGATGCCGACCTTATAATTTACAGCCCCTCGATGAGACCAGATGATCCACTTATAAGGGAGGCCGTAAATGAAGGACGCGCCATCGGAGAAATTGAGTTTGCCTGGAGATACGTGCTGAAAGGATCAAAAATCGTTGCCATCACAGGCTCAAATGGAAAAACAACCACCGTCTCTCTTGTCGATCACATCTTGAAAACTGCAAATGTCGATCATTTCACCGGCGGAAATATAGGGACTGCCGCAAGCGATAGGAGAGAGGAAAAGATTTCCATTCTTGAGGTGAGCAGTTTTCAACTCATGGGAATCAAAGATTTTTCTGCGGACATCGGCGCAATTTTGAACATATCCCCAAATCACCTTGATTGGCACTTGAATTTAAAAGAATACGTTGATGCCAAGATGAAACTTTCGAAATCGAGGAATTTCATCTACAATTACGATAGCGATCTTATCCCCAAAGTTAGCGGAATCAAAGTTTCATCTTCAAGTGGCGATGTAATTGTCGAAGAAAAGGGTTTTAAGATCGGCCAAACTTACTTTGCCACAAGTGACATAAAGTTATTTGGCATGCACAACGTTTATAACGCAGCCTTTGCATCTTTAATTTCAAAACTTTTGGGCGTCCCTGATGAAAAAATAATGGATGGGTTAAAAACTTTTTCTCCCCTCGAACATCGTCAAGAGGTCTTTGCCGTTTTAGACGGCATTACCTACGTTAACGATTCAAAATCCACAACGTCTGAATCAACGCTAAAAGCACTTGACAATTTCAAGGGCTCAATAGTGATAATTTGTGGAAGGCCAAAAGAAAAGGATTATTCAAAACTCGCAGAGGGATTGAGAAAAAAATCAAAGTCAGTTATAATCATGGGAGAGATAGCACCCTTGATCGAACCTTTAATTCAAGGCATGAATTATTCAAAGGTTAATTCCATGAAAGAGGCAGTCTTTACGGCGCAAAAACAGGCAAAGATCGGAGATGTGATCCTTTTGAGCCCTGCGGCAACATCTTTTGACATGTTCAAGGATTACCAAGAACGTGGAACAACTTTTAAAAGGATAGTTTTAAATGGAAACGTCAACGCGTAGAATTCTCATCTTACTTTCCATTATAGCCACCGTAGGCCTTATAACTTTGTACAGTGCAAGTTACATAATGACCTACAGGTATCCCTATCCGCCGCCTGATTATTACCTTATACACCAAATAGTTTCCATGATCATAGGGATTGTGTTGATGATCATCCTTAGCCTTTTTGATTACAGAAAGCACGAATCATACACTGGAATTTATTACGTGCTCACCATTTTAGCGCTTATCGCCGTTTTCTTTTCGAGCAGAGTTGCAGGTTCTCACAGATGGATAGAAATAGGATCTTACTCTATCCAAAGTTCAGAATTTGCCAAGATTTTCCTTTTGATCTACTTAGCCTCCTATGTTTACAGACAAAATGGCGATATAAGCACCTTTAAAAAAGGGATATTCGATCCCATAGTAAGGCTTTTACCGATATACATTCTTGTATTCTTAGAGCCAGATCTCGGAACAACCATTTTACTTTTCATCATAACGCTTGTCGTGCTTTACATCGCCGGCGCAAAATTGATTCATGTGCTCTCGGTAATAGGCCTTGGACTTCTTGCCTTTTTGGGAGCGTATGGGGCAGGTCTTTTGCATTCCTACCAAGCGGAAAGATTAACATCCTTCTTCACCTATCTCATTACTGGCAGTTCGAATTACCAGGCAAACATGGCCATGTCGGCCATAAGCAGTGGTGGCCTCTTCGGCAGCGGGCCGGGAGGAGGAATTTACAAGTTCTTCCTTCCAGTGCAATTCAGTGACTTCATATTCGCAGTCTTTGGAGAAGAATTCGGTCTCATAGGAATAATCTTGATTTTACTGCTGTATTACATGTTGATAAGAGAGATCGTCCATATAGCCATAAGAGTTAACGATATCTTTGCCAAAGTTTACGTCACAGGCTTTGCGTTCCTCATAGGCATTCAAATACTTTTCAACGCAGGAGTTTCCCTTGGAATTCTTCCCGTCACAGGGGTTACATTGCCATTTTTCAGTTACGGGGGAAGTTCCATAATAGCACTCCTCGCAGGTTTGGGAGTTGTCATAAACATTGCCTACACGAACAGAGATTAGAGGCATTTTCGCGGCAGGAGTTACGGGTGGACACATATACCCCGCTTTAGCCGTTGCGGATGAGATGATGAAGATTGCCAACTTAAAAGCCCTATTTGTCGGTACAGGTAGAGGCGCAGAACCCAAGATATTTAAAAACTTCAGATACGATAATGTTGTCGTTCCAGCAGTTGGAAGCGACACTTCAAAATTAAAATACATCTACAAAAATGCCTTAGCATACATCAAAATTTCGAGACTACTTGACAAGTTCAAGCCAGATTTTGTCTTCACAACGGGCGGCTACATCGGCGGCATAACTGGATACATCGCCCACAAAAAAGGGATTGCCGTATTTTTGCACGAATCAAATGTGGATCCAGGAATTTCAACTAAAAAACTATCATCGTATGCAAAAATTTCATTCTGTGCTTTTGAAAAAACAACTCAAACACTTCAAAATGGACTTTTTGTTGGGATGCCTGTAAGAGATGGATTCGATCTCGAAAGGGACGAAGCATTCCTTGAAAAATTTCCCATGAAGAAAATACTTGCCTTTGGAGGCAGTGAGGGATCATCAGTTATAGATGAGATCGTCAAAGCGATCTCAACAAAAATGGAAAACTTGGTAATTTTTCACATAGGTCCAAATGAAATCCACAACCCATCTGTCATAAATTACGATTATTACGATGATATCCCATACCTCATGAGAAACTGCGATCTCGTGATCTCAAGGGCTGGCGCAAGCACGATAGGAGAGATAATCCAAAGTGCAAAGCCTTCCATACTTGTGCCATGGAAGGGAGCGCTCAACGGCCACCAGGAGGCCAACGCAAGATACCTTGCCGATCTTAAAAGTGCCTTTTTCGTGGACGAAGAAAAAATAGACTTCGATGAGATAGTCAAGATGATTAACTCCGCATTTGATCCACAATTTTACGAAGAAGCATCAAAAAATCTAAAGAAAATTAGGCCTGCACAAAAGCCATCGATGATCATAGCAAAGAAAATAATGGAAGAATTGATGATTAGACATTAGAGATTAGGGA
>JAVRKN010000061.1:0-8309 GCA_031962405.1 Athalassotoga sp.
GCGATCTCGCGTTGACGTATTTTCTGACGAGTTCGTTGTGAAATGAAAATTTTAATCTGCAGTAAAGCTCGAAAACTGCATCTCCAACATATGCAAGATCTTTTGTGGAAACTTCCCTGAGATCCTGTTTGAATTCGAGTCCAAATTTCTTCATTGAATTACCTTCAGAGAGTTGTACCTGTTCATGGCAACTTCAATGCCTTCTTTTAAGATAACAATTGTGGCTTCGATACATACATCGATTACTTTATCAATTATAGAAAGTTCAGTCGGCGTAAAACGTCCAAGCACGTGATCCACCGCATCTTCCTTCTTTGGCCCTATTCCTATTCTAATTCTGGGAAAATTTTGAGTTCCAAGATGTTGTATTATCGATTTAATACCGTTATGCCCTCCAGAAGATCCAGAGGGACGTATTCTCAATTTTCCAATTTCAAGATCGAGATCATCGTAGACAACAAGTGGTGGATTCGTAAGGTACAAAGATTTGAAAACAAGGCCACTTTCGTTCATAAAAGTCATAGGTTTTACAAGTGAAAGTTCGATTCCATCAACGCTTGTGGAATAAAGAATATAATCCACCTTTTCCGTAACGCTAAAAGGTGGATATTTCTTTAAAAATTTGTCCACAAAAATGAAACCCACATTGTGCCTTGTAAAGGCATATTTTCGTCCTGGATTTCCAAGACCAAGGATGAAGAATTCCGACAATTATTTCTCCTCTTTTTCTTCTTTTTCCTCTTCTTCTTCTTCTTTCTTTCCCTTGGTCTTTATTGCTTCAGGTTCAGCACTTTCAGCAACTTCTGTTGGTGCAGTAACCTCTTCAGCACGTGGAGCCTTTACGATGGCTACTATGTCTTCGGCATTTTGAAGTATCTTGACGTTGTCTGGAACTTTTAAATCTTTAACCTTCAAGGACTCTCCAATTTTCATCGAAGAAATATCGACCTTTAACTCTTCGATTATGTCTAACGGCAAGGCTTCTCCTTCAATGTCTCTTAAAAGCACATCAAATATTCCGCCCGCTTTAACTCCTTCCGCTTCACCAACAAACTCAACTGGTATTTTAAATCTCATATGTTTGTTAGGATCGGGTTCGTAAAGATCAACATGCATTATTTTCCCACTTACTTTGTGAAATTGAACTGACTTTATGAAAACGTTTCTTTCCTCGACAGTTCCGTTCACATCAACGGTAACGTGAACTGGTGTCGTCTCCTTTGCTTTTGAGATCAAAGATTCAATTTCACCTTCTAACAATTGAACTTTTAGATTCTCGTGGTTCGGTCCGTAAATTATAGCAGGTATTTTTCCCTCTTTGATGAGGTTTTTTGCCTTGCCGTTTTCTCTGATCTTGGCTTTAAGTTGAACAGCCATTTAAATTCCTCCTTACTTAAACAATATGCTAATTGACAAACCTTTCTTTATTCTTATCATCGCTTCACTGAAAAGAGGAGCGACTGAGACTACTTTAATTTTATCAGGTAATTCGTCATGTGCAATCGTATCTGTCACGTAAATCTTGTCTATTTCCGATTTATCGAGCATTTCAAGTGCGTTTTGAGAAAATAATCCATGAGTTGCACACGCTATAACCCTTGTCGAACCTTTTTGCTTTAAGAGTTTTGCGCCCTCAATCAAAGTTCTACCGGTGTCTATCATATCGTCAAACATCACAGCCGTCATACCTTCAACATCCCCAATGACGTGCAACACCTCTGCAATGTTTTCTTTCGGTCTTCTTTTGTCAAGAATGGCGATGGGAAGTCCCATTTTTTCTGCAAACTTTCTGGCGCGCTTTACCGCCCCTATGTCTGGAGACACGACGACCGTTTTATCTTTATCGAGTTTTTCATTTTTCTTCAAACTTTCAACGAAGACCGGAAAAGATTGAAGATTATCAACAGGTATATCGAAAAAGCCCTGAATTTGCTCGCTGTGAAGATCCATTGTTAGGATTCTCGTCGCACCTGCAACTGTCAAAAGATTTGCCACAAGTTTAGCGCTTATGGGATCTCTACCTCGCGCTTTTCTATCCTGCCTTGCATATCCGTAATAAGGTATCACAACGGCTATGGTATTCGCAGAGGCCCTTTTTAAAGCATCTATTATTATCAAAAGTTCCATAAGGTTGTCGTTAACCGGAGGAGAAGTTGATTGAATGAGAAAAACATCATGCCCTCTAACGGTTTCTTCTATTCTTAGGTTTATTTCTCCATCGGCAAAGTGCGAGATATCAACGTGTACTTGGTTTACTTTCGTACACTCGCAAATTTTCTCAACCAGAGGTTGATTTGAAGAGCCTCCGAGGATCTTCATTTCATTTTTCATCTGAAGTACCTCTCCTTTTTTTCAAAACCCATTCTTCTTTGTTTAACTGTCTTGCCCTTCCAAGTGCAAGAGCGTATGCCGGCACATCTTCTGTTATGGTAGAACCTGCCCCTATCATGGCGCCATCGCCAACGGTCACGGGTGCCACCAGCGCTGTGTTAGAACCAACAAACACATTTTTGCCTATGAAAGTTTTGTTTTTTCTAACCCCATCGTAATTGCAAGTTATGGTTCCAGCCCCGATATTCGTCTCTTCTCCAATCGTTGCATCTCCAAGATAGGTGAGATGCTGAGCCTTTACACCCTTTGAAAGGTGCGAATTTTTAACTTCAACGTAATTCCCAACCTTTACGTTGTCTTCAATAAAGGTTCCATACCTCAACCGAGAAAAAGGACCTATTGAACAATTATCGCCTATTATGGATCCTGCGCAATCGGATTTAATCACAGAACTGTTGTTTCCAACTTCACAATCGATTATCGTTGTCTGTGGTCCTATCACGGCACTTGAAGAAATCTTGCTTTTTCCGTAAATAAAAGTAAAAGGTTTTAAAATGGCGCCTGGTTTCACGATCGCATCAGGCCCAACAAAGGTTGTTTCTGGATCCTCTATCGTTACACCTGAATCCATTAAAGCGTTGTTTATATTTTCTTTAACTTTTTTTGCCAGCGCCGCAAGTTCTCTTTGCGTGTTTACACCCATAATGCTCAACGGATCTTTTGCCTCGAATGTTTCCACGACATATTTATCCTTTAAAAGAATTTCAACCGCATCGGTGAGATAATATTCTCCTTTTTTGTTATCGTTTTTAATTTTTTCAAGAGCGTAAATCAAGGTTTGAGAATTAAAAGCGTATATACCACTGTTTATCTCCTTTATCTTTTTGACATCCTCTGTGGCATCTATTTCTTCAACGATCTTGATCACTTTCCCGTCTTTTCTGACGATCCTTCCATAACCGGTAGGATTTTCCAAATTGGCAGTTAAAATGGTCATATCGGCCTTTGAATCGAAAAGGGAAATAATCGTTTCGCTTGAAATTAAAGGTACATCCCCGTAAAGTACTACAACTTTACCGTCCAAAAAATCCTTTGCCGCTTTTACAGCATCGGCAGTGCCAAGTTGCGACTTTTGAATGAAAGTTTTCACATCATTCGGAATTAAGGGGTAAATTAAATCTGCACCATTTCCCAAAACAACTCCGATTTCATCGGCCATACTTCCTCTTGCCGCGTCTATGGTCCAATTTATGAGGGACTTTCCAAGCACCTCATGCGCAACCTTTGGCCTTGGTGAGTTCATTCTCTTCCCAAGCCCACCGGCAAGTATGAGAACCTTTTTCAATTCGATCACCCTTCGAGATTATACAACTTTTTGATCAAAACTTCCACAATTTACACTTTTCTTACAATTGAAAGTGCAACTTTAACGATATCTTCAAGTTCCTTTGCTCCAGAATCAATTGCTTTTTTGACGGCGACAAATGCCTCATTGCGAGAAAAGCCTAATGCCGTAAGAGTTTCAACTGCTTCTCCAAGTCTCAAATCCGATCTCCCAATCTCTTTTATCTTTCCGGAAAGTTCCAATATCATCCTTTCGGCCGTTTTATTGCCTATGCCCGGCAAAGAACTTAAAAACTTAGCATCCTTTGATTCAACAGCAGATGAAAGTGTTTCGAGATCGATGAAATCCATGATCTTAAGCGCATTTTTCGTTCCTATTCCATTTACACTCACCAACATGTCGTAAAGATATCTTTGTTCTTCGCTTAAAAAACCTATGAGTTCAATGGGTTCATTCTCCTTCGCATTCTCGCGTATGTAAAGTAAAGTTTCCTGGCCTTCTTGTAAATTCTCGATCTCTTTTGCTGAAAGTACCACTTCGTAAATGACATTACCGGTATCGACGGCAACAGAATTTGAACTTTTTTTGAATATCAAGCCTCGAAGCGCCCATATCACGTTTCTGACCTCACGCCCCGGAGAAAGCTCCTTGCATATCCAACTGTGTAAAAGGAACCCGTTATAACAGCAATAGAATTTTCCTGTTTTGAGACAGTCGTGCAAACATCGGTGGCATCTTCAACACTTTTTACAAAGCCGATGTTATCGTGATTTCTAACGGCCCAATCGTAAATTGAAAATGGATCTGTCGCTCTTTCATTTTTCGGTGAGGTTATGTAAATTCGTTTGAAAATCGGTGCCACGATGTCTATCATGCGCTTGTAATCTTTATCGTTTAAAATGCCAACCACAGCATTTATTTCACGATTGGGAAAGTAAAGTTTAAGATTTTTTCTGAGCATTTCCATCGCTGGAGCGTTATGAGCAACGTCTAAAATAACGGTTAAATCAGATGGAAACCATTCAAATCTTCCTTCCCAAGGATTTGTGAAGATTGTTTTGTACACTTTTTCTTGATCCATTTTCACAAATCCAATCTCGTCAAGGTATTCAAAAACAGCCAAGGATATTGCCATGTTGTTGATGGCCGCAAGACCGTTCATTCTTGTTTCAAGAGATAAATTCCATCTTTTGCCGATAAAGTCAAAAGCATTTCTTGCGAATTCTATCCTTTTTACGATGTACCTGAAATCTTTGCCAATCCTTCTAACCTCAGAATTCATTTCTTTAGCCCTTGCCTCTATTATCTTGAGAGGCTCTTTCTTGAATTCACCAGTTATGACGGGCGAATTTTCTTTTATTATGCCGGACTTTTCAAAGGCTATTTGAGAAAGCGTGCTACCAAGTACATTCATGTGATCGTAGTCGATAATCGTTATGACTGAACACAATGGATCTTCAACGACATTGGTGGCGTCAAACCTTCCTCCCATTCCCACTTCAGAAACAACTACATCGACTTTCTTCAACTTGAAGTATAGAAAAGCCATGGCCGTTACGATTTCAAAAAAAGTGGGTTTCATGCTCGGAATTTTTGACATCTCTTCGGCTTCCTTTGAAACGATCTCGTACACAGAAACACAATCATCTTCCGGTATCAAAAGATCGTCTATTCTTATTCTTTCTCTAAAAGACTCAAGGTGTGGAGAAAAGTAAGTTCCAACTTTAAAGCCATGAACGGTGAGAAGTTTACCAATAGTTCTTGTGACGGTACCTTTTCCATTTGTGCCCGTAACATGGATGTATTTGAATTCATTTTGAGGATTTCCAAGCCTATCCAACAATTTTTCTATTCTTTCAAGCCCCAATTTTATCTTTGCCTCTGGGTGAAAAGAGAACAATTTTTCTACCATTTCTTGATATTTCATAAGATCATTCCTTTAACTTTCTCAAAGTACTGTCAAGCCTTTTAAGGGTTTTCTCTATCTCCGATCTTTCATTTTTCGCCTTTTCAACAACATCTGGCGAAGCCTTTTTCAAGAATTCTTCATTTGAAAGGCGCGCATCAAGTTTTCTAAATTCTTCTGCAGCCTTAACTATTTTGGAATTCAATCGAACTATTTCGGCGTTAAAGTCAAAGTGTTCATCCATGACGACAAATATTTCGACATTTGGATTTACCGCCGCAGTCATACCTTTCTTTGGTTTCATCCTTGCCGTCCCAACACTTTCGGCATTCACGAGTTTTGATATGTAAAGTTCGAATGGAGAATCTTTTGGCCAATCTAACTTACCAACAATTACAACGTTTATTTTGGAAGATGGTGGTAAATCAAGATCGGATCTTACATTTCTTATGCCCCTTATGGCTTCCATTAAGAAATCAAAACCTTCATCTTGAAAATAAAATTCTGGTCTTTCAACGGGCCAATTTGCATTTATCAAAAATCCATCAAAGAAATTTGACCAAATTTCTTCCGAAACAAAAGGCATAAAAGGATGGAGAAGTTTTAAACTTTGCTGTAAAACGTAAAGCAGCACTTGCTGTGTATTTTCTCTTAACTTTGGATCTTCAAGTTGTACCTTTGAAAGTTCTATGTACCAATCGCAGAAATCTCCCCAGAAGAAGTCATAAATTTCATGGGCTGCTATGTTGTAATCGTAGGATTCAAGGGCATTTGTAACGTTGTTTATCACCACATTAAGTCTTGACAGAATCCACCTATCGGCCATGGTCAAACCCTGAACGTTTTGAATTTTCACATTTGTGGTGTTCATCTCAACGAAATGGCTTGCATTCCATATTTTGTTAACGAAATGCCTGTAGGATTCAAAAGCACGCTCATCGAGATTTATGTCTCTTCCTTGCGCGGCAAGCATTGCAAGTGTCATCCTCATTGCGTCAGCACCGTATTTTTGGATTACTTCGTTTGGATCTATGCCATTTCCAAGCGATTTTGACATTTTTCTTCCAAATTTATCTCGCACGAGTTGGTGAATGTACACATCATGGAATGGTACATCATCCATGAATTCAAGCCCCATGATTATCATTCTTGCAACCCAGAAAAATATTATGTCAAAGCCGGTTACGAGTAAATCGGTTGGATAAAACTTCTTTAGATCTTCCGTTTCCTCAGGCCAACCAAGGGTTGAAAACGGCCATAGGGCAGAAGAAAACCATGTATCAAGCACATCTGGATCTTGATGTATGTGAGTTGATCCGCAGGCTTCGCACTTGTCTGGATCCGTTTCAGATACCGTGAGATGGCCACAATCATCGCAATACCAAACTGGAATTCTGTGCCCCCACCAAAGTTGTCTTGATATGCACCAATCATGAATGTCTTCCATCCAATTCAAATAAACCTTTTCCCATCTTTCCGGATGGAATTTAACTTTTCCATCTTTAACCACTTGTATTGCAGGTTCAGCAAGTGATTTCATGCTTACAAACCATTGATCGGATATTTTGGGTTCTACGGGAGTATGGCATCTGTAACAATGTCCAACTGAGTGATCGTACTTTTCGACTTTAACAAGATATCCTGCGCTTTTAAGATCTGAAAGTATGGCTTTTCTGGCTTTTTCTCTGCTCAATCCTTTGTATGGTCCTTCAAAAGATATTCGTGCTTTATCGTCAAGTACTTCTATAACCTCAAGGTTATGTTTTTTTCCAATTTCGAAATCGTTTGGATCGTGGGCAGGGGTAACTTTTAAAGCGCCAGTTCCAAAGGTCATATCCACATAATCGTCTGCTATAACTGGAACAACGCGCCCGACAAGGGGGATAATCGCATGCTTTCCTATTATGTCTTTATATCTTTCATCTTTTGGATTAACCGCTACAGCCGTATCGCCAAGCATCGTCTCTGGCCTTGTCGTTGCGATGACAACGTCTCCTCCCTCTTGAAGGGGATATCTTATATGATAGATTTCTGAATGTTCATTTTCATATTCTATCTCTTCGTTTGACAAAACGGTGCCACAACTCGGACACCAATTTATCATGTATTTACCTTTATATATAAGTCCCTTCTTGTAAAGCGAAACAAATACCTTTCTTACGGCTTTACTTAACTTTTCATCCAGCGTAAACCTTTCTCTCGACCAATCACAAGAGGCTCCCATAGATTTGATCTGATCTTTTATCTTCTCTTTGTACTCTTGAGCCCATTCCCACGTGATTTTGAGAAACTCGTTGTAACCCAATTCTTCCTTTGTTTTCCCCTCTAAACCAATCTTTTTGACGATTATATTTTGAGTTGCAATGCCAGCATGATCTTCTCCTGGAAGCCACAACGTTTCTTTGCCCTTCATCCTTTGATACCTTGTGATCACATCTTGAAGCACTATGTTAAGTGCATGACCCACATGAAGCACGTTTGTTATATTTGGGGGTGGAATGACCATGGAAAATTTTCCATTTCCAGGGTGCGGCGCAAAGAAGCCATTTTCTTCCCACCTTTTGTACCATTTCGGTTCACTTTCTTGAGGCAGATAAAACTTATCCAAAAAAAGCGTGGCCCTTAGACCACTCCCTCCCTTCAAAAAATGGAGCAACGATGTCAATATATTTTATCATATAATAACCTTTTTAAATCCGTCGAATCTTGACTCAAGCATTATGCCCT
>JAVRKN010000062.1:0-8284 GCA_031962405.1 Athalassotoga sp.
AATTGTACATTTTCAATTGTCAATTCTAAATTGTCAACTCGATCGCTTGACTTTAAATAACTTGTATGATAAAATTTCTTTGTCTTTGAAAGGAGACCTGTTAGCTCAGCTGGTAGAGCACTTGACTTTTAATCAAGGGGTCGCGGGTCCGAATCCCGCACGGGTCACCAGTGGTTGGCGAGGGTGGCGGAATTGGCAGACGCGCTGGACTTAGGATCCAGTGGATAAAACCGTGTGGGTTCAAGTCCCACCTCTCGCACCAATCAAATTCTTGTGATGTTTGTGCGGGAATAGCTCAGTGGTAGAGCGCCTGCTTGCCAAGCAGAAGGTCGCGGGTTCAATCCCCGTTTCCCGCTCCATAAGAGTGGCAGGTGTAGCTTCAACCGGTAGAGCGCCGCCTTGGTAAGGCGGAGGTCATGGGTTCAAGTCCCATCACCTGCTCCATTTAAAGGGCGTTGTGCCCTTTTGTTTTTTTGGTATTTGTGATAAAATTATTTGGGGGCGAAATGGTTTCGACGGGATACGTGTTTTGCGAGAAGCGAGCCAGGGGTGCCTACCTCCCTGTGAAAAAGGTTCGAATGACAATAAACGTCAATCCTGAATACGCACTCGCTGCTTAATATGTAAGCAGCCGTCCTCGTGTCCTTTGTCCGGAGGGATACGTAAGGGCGTCAGCATTCCGGACTATGTGAATGAAGGTGTTCCCACTCATTCATGAAAAATAAAGGGAACTTGGTTGGATTTTCCGTGCCCATGCGGAAATTCCAATGACGATAAACATGGGCTGCGCTCGGAGAAGCTCGCACGGCAGGTATTTCGGACGTGGGTTCGATTCCCATCGCCTCCACCAGTTTTGATTTATTCAAAGTGGAGATGATTTTTTGACGGACAAACTAAATGAAACATTTTCAAAAGAAAATTCCACTTTAAATCAAGTTCGATATCGAAGTTCCTCTGATATCATTTCGGACTCTGTTTTAAAAGTTGCAAAATTGGCGATCAAAGATGGATTCCAAGTTTACAAAATCACGGTGAATTTGGTAAAAGATGCCGTCATGAAGTCCGCAAGAGTTCTTGTGATTTTTAAAAGAATAGAAGCAGATGGAAGCCAAATAATATTTTCAGAACCGTCTGTCGAAGAGATAGAAAAAGAAAATTTCGATAAGACGGTTAAATTATTTATCATAACGAAAAAGTCTATATCTGAAATTGAAAATAGGATATCGAATGTTTCAGAAGTCGAAAGCGTGCATGTAGAGGAATTTGAAGTTGAAGGATTTGAAACGGCAGAAATTTCCTCAAAAACTTCAACAACGAGTTCAAATTCACAGAATCAATATGAGAAGGTGCTTTTGACGAAGATAGGCAATCAAATTTACGCTATCCCAATTTCAGAGATAGACATGTTAGTTGCCATCGATCCGAAAGAGATAAAGTACATCGATAAGATCAAAGTTGCACTCGTTGAAGATAGAATTATTCCCCTTGCAGACATGAGAGAGTATTTTGGGCATAAGAGTTCTAGTTCAATGGAAAGCGCTGTGATAGTGAAAGGCGAATCTGAGAAATACGGACTTATCGTCGATGATTTCATGAGAATAACAGAAGCAGCCGTAAAAACGCTTGGAAAGATATTCGAAAAAAGAGAATTTTGTGGTGCAATAGTTGAAAATAATTCTATCGCCCTTATGCTTGACATTTCGTACATCGTAGAAAACTTTTCTCAGATTTTAAAGGTAAATATGGACACACACGGAGAACATCATGTCCAGCCCGCTTCATAAATCCTTCGGTATTTGCTCCATACAAAACCATTCTTGTAAGGCACTGAATTTCTCAAAGGTGCTATAATGAATGAAAAGAAATTGATCATCGATCTTCAGAACCTGCATGAAAGGGACAAATTTGTTCAGGAGGAAAAAGATGAGCGCAAGAGTCTTAATTGTTGACGATGTTGCTTTCATGAGAATGTTGCTAAAGGATATGATGACAAAAGCCGGCCATGAAGTTGTGGGCGAAGCAACCAATGGCAAAGAGGCGGTCGAAAAATACCGAGATTTGAAGCCAGATCTTGTCTTCATGGATACGATAATGTCAGAAATGAATGGCATAGAAGCCACAAAAGAAATAATGAGGTTAAATCCAAACGCAAAGGTAATCATCTGCAGTGCCATGGGCCAGCAAATGATGGTCATGGAGGCAATGCAGGCTGGGGCAAAAGATTTTGTTGTTAAGCCCTTTCGAGAGGACAAGGTAATGGAGACTTTATCTAAGGTTATGAATGAAAATTCAAGTAAAATATAGGTTATGGCGGAGAATTTGATCGTAAACATAATTTTGAATTCAAATAAGAGGTGGTCTTTATAGTAACCAGTAAGACTTCGGTAAAACGCGTTGTGGTAAGCAAAGATGAGTTAGATGGTTTAAGAATAGCCTTACTTGAGGATGAACAACTCGTTGAGGTTTATTTTGAAGAAGCAGACGAAGAATCTATAACCAGCAGCATATATCTTGGCAAGATAGAAAATGTTGTTCCAAATCTTCAAGCCGCATTTGTCAACATAGGTGAGGGGAGAAATGCCTTCTTAAGAGAAAAGGATCTGTGCCTTTCTAAGCCGAGAAATGGAAAGACTTTAAAGGTAGAGATGCTTAAACCGAAGCAAAAGATACTCGTTCAGGTAAAGAAGGATGCGATAGGTTTAAAAGGGCCTCAGGTAACCTCGTATATAAGTATTGCGGGAAGATACCTTGTTTTAATGCCCCATGTTTCGAATGTTGGAGTTTCAAAAAAGATTTCGGATCAACTTGAAAGGAAAAGGCTTTACGATATTGCAAAATCTATCTCGAAGGGTTATGGACTCGTAGTTAGAACGGCCGCTGAAGGCGTTGATGCTCAAAAGATCGTTGAAGAACTTCAGGTTTTGAAAAAAAGATGGGAGGAAATACAGAGAAAATTCAAGAGGGCAAGGAAGCCTCAGGTGATATACGAGGATTCTGGGCTTTTGGATTACATCTTCAGGGAAAAGATCGACGATACAGTTGACGAAATAATCGTTGATGATGAAAAGATTCATGAGAAACTTTCTGAAACAATAAAATCTTTGAATTTAAAATCACAGCCTATGATACGCCTCATCAGGGCAGATGCCTTCAAAGAGTTGAACATAGAAAAGCAAATTCTTGATTCTCTTTCAAGAACCGTTAAATTGCCAAGTGGAGGCGTGCTTTATTTTGATCCTACCGAGGCTTTGCTTGTCATAGATGTGAATACAGGTTCAAATACCTCTGGAGTTGATTCTGAAGATTTGATTTTGAAGACCAACATAGAAAGTGCAAGGGAAATTCCAAGGCAACTAAGGTTAAGAAATGAAAGTGGCGTTATAGTCATAGACTTTATAGACATGAAAAGTGAATCAGAACGTCAATTGGTAATTCACGTACTTGAGGAGGAATTGAAAAAGGATAAAGTAAAAACCTCTATTGGAGGGTTTACAAAGTTCGGCCTCCTTGAAATGACAAGGAAGAGAACATCTCCTCCGTTGAGGGATTTCTACAAAGTCAAATGCCCAATTTGCCTTGGAGAAGGTACCATAATATCGCCTAACAGGCTGATGAAGGAGATCATCAAAGAACTGCAATCGACGAATTACAAAGACATAGGAGAGGTAGAAGTTCACCTTCCGCCCATTTTGAAAGCCTATCTTGATGATGGTATTATAAAATCGATTGAAAAAGTTTCTAACGTCAAGATCAAGATGATCTTTGATGCTCAACAAAGCAACAAGTACGATATAAAATACAAAAAGAGAAAGCAGAAAAGTTTGGGAGGTGCAAATTTTGAACAAGGTTAACTTTTTATTTGGTATTCATAATCACCAGCCAGTGGGAAACTTTGGATTTGTAATTGAAGACGCTTACAAAAAATCTTACAGCCCTTTCATTGAAACGCTTGAAAAACATCCGAAGGTTAAAATAGCCTTACACTTTTCAGGATGGCTTTTGGATGAATTGGCAAAAAGATATCCAGATTACATACAAAGGGTAAAGAAACTCGTTGAAAAAGGACAGATCGAGATATTCACGGGAGGATTTTACGAGCCTATAATTCCAGTGATACCCGAAGAAGATAGGGTTAATCAGATAAAAAAATTATCAAAAAGGGTTAAGGAACTTTTTGGAGTTAAGCCTCGCGGCATGTGGCTTGCCGAAAGGGTGTGGGAACCTCAGATATCCAAGGCGCTCGCCATGGCAGATGTTGAATACGTCGTTGTGGATGATTCACATTTTAAAAATGCCGGTCATTACGAAGATGAACTGACGGGTTACTACGTGACTGAGGAAGAAGGATACACGCTTAAGGTCTTTCCAATATCCAAAAAATTGAGATATCTAATTCCATTTGAGAAGGTTGAAGATACAATTTCATTTTTAAAATCAATGGCCACTTCAGACGGAAAAAATGTCCTTGTCATGTTTGACGATGGAGAAAAGTTCGGCGTTTGGCCTGGAACTTACGAGCAGGTTTACACGAAGGCGTGGCTCGAAGAGTTTTTCTCGGCGCTTGAGTCAAATTCCGAGTGGCTCAACATGCTCTCTTTTTCGGAGTATGTGGATAAGTACAGTGCGATGGGAAGGACGTACCTTCCAATTTCATCTTACAGTGAAATGATGGAATGGGCTTTGCCAACGCGGGCACGTGCCAACTTTGAATCTTTGATTGAAACTTTGAAAAACAACGGCACTTTTGAATCTATGGAAATGTTTTTAAAGGGTGGAATATGGCGCACCTTCCTTGCCAAGTACACCGAATCAAACCTTATGCACAAGAAGATGCTCTACATCCACGATATGATTCAAAATGAAGGCATAAAAGATCAAAAAATTCTTGACGAGTACTGGCAGGGTCAATGCAACGATCCTTACTGGCACGGAGTTTTCGGAGGCCTTTATCTGCCACATTTGAGAGCGGCAATTTACGAGCACCTTATAAAGGCCGAATCGATGATCGATCCGGCAGAAAGGGCGAAGATTGAGCAGTTTGATTACGATAAAGATGGTCTTGATGAGATCATTCTTAAAAACAAAAAGATTGAAATCGTCGTGGATCCAGATTACGGTGGCAGGGTAGTTGAGTTTGATCTGAGAGACAAGGCATACAACTTGATAAATTCCCTTACGAGAAGATACGAAGTTTACCACGAGTTGATGCCAAAAGCGATAACAAATGAACAACTCGAAAAACTTGGAAAGGCAAAGACCATCCACGATGTCGTTCTCACAAAGGAAGAGGGCCTTCAGAAGTACCTTCACACTGATTGGTACGAACGCTTTTCTTTCATGGATCACTTCTTTGGAGACAACGCGACTTTGGAAGGATACGCATCCTCTGTTTATCCAGAGCAAGGAGATTTCGTCAATCAACGATACGAAATAATTGAAAAATCGAAACTTATGCGTCATGGTCACGTATGGATAGGCGCAGATTGGCTTCCAATAGATGTGGAAAAGGAATTCAATTTAAAATCAAATACACTTGAAGTATCGTACAAGATCAAAAATTCATCTGACAGAAAAGTATCTTTGTGGTTTGGACCTGAAATGACCTTCAACCTGATGTCTGGCGATAGCGATGACAGGTATTTTGATTGGGGAGAAAGGCACAAGGCTTCTTACATTGGAACCTTTGAAACTAAAGAGGTAAAGATAGTTACCGAATACGAAAAGGTTCACGTAAGCGTTGAAACGGAGGAACCCGTTAAATATTGGATGTATCCCATATATACCATTTCTTATTCTGAAGGAGGATTTGAGAAAGTATACCAAGGGACATCTTTAACGCCCATGTGGAAGTTTAGCCTTTTGGCGGGTGAAACAAAAGAGTTGAGATTGAGAATTAAGGTTTAAAAGGAGGGATTCAATTGATAAAATTGGGATGGCTTTTGTCTTTGCTTCTTGTTCCTATGATCATCTTCGGGGCGATGAATCCTTTTTTGCCAATTTATTCAAATCCCTATTCATCTTACGAGGTCATCTCAACTCCTTATTTAAACGTCGTGTATCAGCCTGGGTGTGAATATGCGGTAAATGAATTTCTCAAATACGCAGACACAGTTTACGCTGAAATGACAAATTTTTACGGGATACAGCCTTCGTCTAAATTAACGGTTGTCTTTGAAAACGATACTGATGTTGTTAATTCCGTTACAGATCCAGTTGACAACGTGATCTTCATCTTTTTGAACGCTTCATCGGATCAGTATTTTTCACCAAGCGTAAGTCCGTGGGTAAAGTTCGTTTTCACGCACGAACTCACGCACATATTACTCACTCAAAAGGGCGGCCTCAACCTCTTGAGAGTTTATGGTACTCCAATATCTACGATCTTCAACGGACTCGTTATACCTGCCTATTTTCAAGAAGGCCTTGCCGAGTACACTGAGACCATCTTCAACGATAACAGAGGCAGATTGAACGATCCCATGTTTGAAATGTATTTAAGGGAATACATACTTGCCGGAAGGCTTAAAGGCCTTGGCGGATCGATAAATTATGGAAGTGACGGATGGGATCCCGCCGGGGCCCCTTACCTTATCGGCGGGAGTTTTATAAGGTACATTGCGCAGACTTATGGATCCACTTCTATCCAAAACATAGTTTCAGACTTTTCCAAAAACCCAAATGATGGCATCCCTGCGGCAATTTCAAAAGCATTGAAGAAGAATTTTTCAGACATAATTTCTGGGTGGATCTCAAGTGAAAAGCAAAATACCAACGATGCAGTCGCAAAAATTGGCACCGTCTTTGAAGGCATTCAGTTAACGCACTCTGGAAGATGGACAGGTCTTGTGAATGCGAGCGGAAACGGAAAACTTTACTACTACGATGAAAGTGATGCTTCCATTCCGTCTATAAAGGTTATGAACACGCTCGACATGAGCAGCAAGAATTTCTACGATGCGGGTGGATTTGTTTACGATAACGGATACGTGCAATCTTTGTCTGTTTCTCCAGATGGAAATCGCGTGGCTTTCACCAGGATAGTTCCTGAAAACGGTGGTAATTTCGATTACGATCGCCTTTTCGTGGCAGATTCCAACGGTAACGTTTCAGACACATCGATTAACGGCGTTTTAATGACCGCATGGCTTTCAAATACTGATATCGCTTTCGTTGATGAAAATGGCGGTTTGTATTCAATAAAAGTTTTGAATTACAAAAATGGATTGGTAAACACACTTCTCAATCCAACTTACATGGTCATAACGTCCATGACCGCTTTTGATGGCAAGATATTCTTTTCTGCCTCCTACGGTGGAAAAGAAGAGATATACGAATTAGACAACGGCACAGTCTACAAGGTAGTGGCCGGAAATTACCTTATGCGCGACCCGGCCATTTCGCAAAATGGAAATTACATCATCTTCTCTGCTGCCCAGCCAGATAAAAATGGCATCTTCAACCTTTACGCTTTGAATTTTGAAAGTGGACAGTTCTACAAGATAACGAACGTTGTAGGTGGTGCATTCGCTCCTCAAGTCGTTGGAAATAGATTGTTTTACGCTGGATACACGACGAATGGTTACAATCTTTTCGTCATAGACGGATGGAAAGACAGGCTTATCCCGGTCAATGGGATCTTTACCTTTGAAAAGGTTCAGGTTGATTCATCTGTTGAACTCATGAAAATTGCTTCAAATGTTCAAAGCCTTTCCAAACCATACAAGGACGATCTTAAAACTTTGGGCTTTGGCATGATTCCAACCCTTACCTTCGATGGCACCTCCCCAGTTTACTCAATGGGAGGCTTTGCGATCATGAGAGACGTACTCGGACAAAACACGGTTTATGCGCTGGGAAACATCTCTTCTTCTGCAACTTACGATTACTTAAGCGTTGGCCTTGCGCATTACGGTAAACTTGCCATGGAAGCGGGATTTTCACTTTCGCCAAAGAACTTTTCTTTTTCTTCAAATCTTGGATTGCCTTTGACGGGATTATTCCTCAACAAAGATTTTCTTTTCTACCCTTCCGTCTCGTACACTCTCTCGGCAACGCAATCTTTTTCAAGTGTCATAAGCATGCCTGGCGCTTTGTATTGGAATCCTTCCTCTATTCCGGGCAATTCGGCGATGGTGCTTCCGCTTTATCTCAACTGGAATGTTGAATTTTCCGGGCAGACCTTGAAACCAATTGGATACATGGTCAACACACAGACCTCTTTCCCATTCATTGGAAATGTCTTAGATCTTGGCTTTACGGCATCAAACACGGATCTTTCGATTTC
>JAVRKN010000063.1:0-8283 GCA_031962405.1 Athalassotoga sp.
TCATTATAACAGTTGCACGTTTCTCAGCAACTCCATCGACACTCATAAGATCATCAAAAGAAGCCCTTAAAAGTCCTGACATGTTCTCGAATTTCTTGACAAGGTCATGAGCTATATTCATAGGTATCCGTGGAATGCTTCTTAAAAGCCTGTATCCTCTTGGTTGTAATGTCATCTCAAAGATTTGATGTTCTTCTATATCATACCCCATTTGATGAACGAAGGACAAAAGATCAAGATTTTCCTCTTTTTGATTGGAAAAAAGCACTTTCATGAGTTGACTCGGATCGTGTGTTTTTCCTATTACCCTTTCGCTTGCGTAATCCATGATCAATAATTCGATGTTTTCATCTACACCTTCGTTAAGTTCATCCATGTGAAGTTGGGTAAGCATGCCCTCGTTTCCCAGTTCAGCAAGATAAAACGAAAGATCCCTGTACAAATTTATTATCTTCAAGCCGCGATTTATGATCTCGAAAACATCGAAAAGTGTAACTCTTCCCTCCACTTCTTTTGTGTTAAGTGCCAATATCGAACTGTCAAAATTTGTCCTATACCTTTCCATAAGCCTTATTCCCTGATTCATTTGAAGCACTATGACGGATACATCTTTAACCATGTATTTCCAATCTTTTTGGTAAAGTGTTATCACCTTCCTTCTTTGAGAAACGGCTATCACAAGTTTTCCAGTTTGCAAAGCAATTCTTTCGGCCGTTCTGTGTCTTGTGCCTGTTTCATTCGTCGATATTTTCCTATTGGCGGCTAATTGAACGTTTGCATACCATATCTTCTTGAGATCTTCAGAAAGCACTATCGCTCCATCCATTTTTGCAAGTTCATAGACTTTATTTGGCGTAAACGAGCAATTAAGGTCAAAACCACCTTGGATAATGCCTTTTTTTAAATATTCTTTTGGATCTTGTACGACAAAGATAAGTGCTCCTTTGTCTGCCTTTATTATGTTGTCTATCGCGTCTCTCAACGGTGTTCCCGGTGCTACCATTGAAAGCGCTGCCTTTATGCTCTTATCATCAAGAGGCATTTTCCCCTCCAAAAGATTTCAAAATGGCTTCCTTTAAAGTTTTAACTCCCTCTGTTTCGTGAGATTTGTAACTATTTGAGACGATGACGCGTTCTATGCCCATTCTTTTTGCTTCACCTATTCTCATCTGCATTTGAGGAACGCTTCTCACCTTTCCGTCAAGACCTATCTCTCCTATAAATGCAATTTTAGATGAGAATTTTAACTTTTTAACTGCCGAAAATATTGCCACCGCAACTGCAAGATCGATTGCCGTATCCGTTGTGCGTAAACCTCCGAGAAGGTTAAGATATATGTCTTTATTTTCAAGCGAAATTCCAAGATGACTTGATACTATGGCGGCAATGATCATGAGTTTCGTGTTTTCAAATCCCCTCGTTATCCTTATAGACCCATTTCTGTAACTTGGAGTTGCAAGCACCTGAACGTTAACCATTAACGGTCGTGATCCTTCTACTATGACTGAAAGTGCGCTGCCTGGATCTTCCGAATCCACATCTGCAAAGATTTTTGAAGGATCTGGAATTTCGATCATGCCATTCGTTCCCATGTCGTAAACCGCTATTTCATCGGTGGGACCAAATCTATTTTTAATAGATCTCAGAATCCTTCTTCCAGATCTTGATTCCCCTTCAAGATATAGCACGCCGTCGACCATATGCTCGAGTACCATAGGACCAGCGATATTTCCTTCTTTCGTAACGTGTCCTATCATGAATATGGCAACGTTGTTGGCCTTTGCATAATCTATGAGTTTCATCGCACATTCTCTCATTTGAGGCACGCTGCCTGCAAGAGCGCTCATTCCTGATGTGTAAAGTGTTTGAATCGAATCAAAGACCATGGCAACGGGTTTTTCTTTTGAAGAAACGTAAGACAACACGTCGTCCACATTTACCTCGGAAGAAAGAAAGAGGCGATCATTTTCAACTCCAAGCCGCTTTACCCTCAGCAAAATCTGAGGAATGGACTCTTCACCACTTACGTAATAAACATTTCCGTAATTTGTAAGCGCACTTGCATATTCAATTGCCAAGGTAGATTTCCCTATACCCGGTCCCCCAGAGATGAGTATGACGCTTCCAGAAACAACGCCACCTCCCAAAACCCTGTCTGTCTCTTTCATCATGGTGGTCATCCTCTGAGGAATGGATATATCTGACGTTGATGGTTTGAATTCTATCAAAGAAGGGGTACTGCTTTGTACCCCTTCTTCAATTCTAACTGCGGAATCCCATGCACCACAACTGGGGCACTTCCCAAACCATTTCGTAGATTTGTACCCGCATTCGGAACACACATAAACGGTTTTATTTTTGTCCCGATTCACTTAACGCAACCTTTCTTTCTCTTTTCCTCTTAAAGATGATCTTTCCAGAAGAGGCTCCTATCACTATTGTATCTCCATCTTCAAATCTGTCTGCCAGTAAGTCTTCAGACAAAGGATCCTCTATCATCTTTTGAATCTCTCTCTTAAGAGGCCTTGCTCCGTAAATTGGATCGAACCCTTTAGAAATTATGAGTTCTTTTGCCTGATCACTTACTAAAATCTTTATGTTACGTTCGGCAAGGCGTTTTCTGAGATCTCCAAGCAGTATGTCTATGATCTTTCCTATATGCTCTTTGGTGAGAGGATGGAACACTATTATTTCGTCGAGACGATTCAAAAATTCAGGTCTGAATGTCCTCTTAACTTCATCCATGACTATGAGTTTCATGTTTTCGTAATTGGTCTCAACGCTTTCTTCAACAAATCCCAGTCCTCTTTTTGTTTTGTTTATCAATTCTCCACCCAGATTCGATGTCATTATAAGGATTGTGTTTTTGAAATCTACTATGTGTCCTTGTGAATCTGTTAATCTGCCATCATCCAATATTTGAAGGAGTAAATTAAAGACATCTGGGTGTGCTTTTTCTATTTCATCAAGTAATATCACAGAGAAAGGTCTTCTTCTTATCTTCTCCGTCAAAGTTCCTCCCTCTTCGTACCCGACATAACCTGGAGGAGCACCGACAAGCCTTGAAACTGAAAATCTTTCCATGTATTCAGACATATCGATTCTCACAAGGGAGTTCTCATCACCAAAGAGGTATTCTGCAAGAGCCTTTGCGAGTTCAGTTTTGCCCACTCCCGTTGGTCCCAAAAACATGAATGATCCCATAGGCCTTCTTGGATCTTTAAGGCCAGATCTTGCACGTCTTATCGCACTTGAAACGGCTTTAATCGCTTCTTCCTGCGCGACGATGCGTTTATGAAGTTCATCTTCAAGTTTCAAAAGTTTATCGCTTTCACTTTTTTCGAGTTTTGTAAGTGGTATTCCCGTCCATATTGATATCGTTTTTGCTATACTGTCCGAATCAACGGTTATTATTTCAGTCTCTCTGCGTTTTTTCCATTCATTGTATTTCTCGTTGAGCATCTGCTGAAGATCTCTTTCTTTAAACCTTATCTCAGCAGCGCGGTCGTAATTTTGTTGCGCTATTGAAAGTTCTTTTTCTTCTTGAATTGCTTTTATCTTTCTTTCAAGTTCTTTTATCTCTTCTGGAACGGTCATGCTGTTTAATCTCGCGCTTGCCCCTGCTTCATCTATGAGATCTATGGCTTTATCTGGAAGATAATGATCCGTTATGTACCTTTGAGAAAGTTTAACGGCCAAATCAAGGGCATCATTGGTATAACGAACTTTGTGATGTATCTCGTACTTCGATTTCAGCCCTTTAAGTATCTCGAGAGTTTGAACCGTCGTTGGTTCTCCAACGTATATCTTTTGAAATCTTCTTTCGAGCGCCGCATCTTTTTCTATAAATTGTCTATACTCATCTGGTGTTGTGGAACCTATCATCTGAATTTCGCCACGTGACAATGAAGGTTTAAGTATGTTGGCAGCATCAACAGCGCCTTCCGCAGCACCTGCTCCGACTATCGTATGGACCTCATCCACGAAAAGAATTATCGAATGATCGTCTTTAACTGTTGATATTACCTTTTTAAGTCTTTTCTCGAATTCTCCTCGATACTTTGTGCCTGCTATGAGAGCCGCTATGTCGAGAGAAAAAATGACCTTTCCCCTTAACAACTCAGGCACATCGCCCGATGCGATCCTTTGTGCCAATCCTTCTACTATGGCAGTCTTCCCAACACCTGGATCGCCTATCAGAACAGGGTTGTTTTTCTTTCTTCTCGTTAAAATTTGCATTATTCTTTCGATTTCTCGTTCTCTTCCTATGACTGGATCAAGTTTGCCATTTTTGGCCTCTTCCGTAAGATCGACTCCAAGCCCCTCGAGATTTTTAACTGACCTCATGACATCTTGAGATGCACTTGGACGCGTGAAATCATCATCATCTGAATCTTCGTTATTTTGTGAAGAAGCGCCGCCCATCTCATCTATCAACTCACGCCTGAGATCAACGAGATCTATTCCAAACTTTCTTAACACATGCGCAGCGACTCCTTCTCCTTCTCTTAGAATTGCAAGTAATATATGCTCTGTGGATATGTAATTTTGTCCCAAAAGTTGAGCCTCTTCGTAGGCAAGTTCTATTATTTTTCTTGCCCTTGGTGTCATCTGGGGCGAAGAAACATTTTCTCTTGGGATACCAGCCCCCACGATGGCTATGATTTCCTGTTTCAAAGATGCATAATCAAGGCCGTGCTCTCTTAGGACATTGTAGGCCTCTCCATTTGCCGATTTCATGACTCCCAACAACAAATGTTCGGTACCTACGTAAGAATGTCCAAGAGCCCTTGCTTCATCTTGAGCAGCCACAAAAACTTGGGCTGCGCGTTTTGAAAATTTATTAAACATAGATAAATCACCCTCTTTCAAACCTTCGGCAAGTAAACAATGGAAAGATAAATCAAACTAACCATCACATGAACTGTTGAACTTACCGTCAAGGTTCCTCTCTTATAGTATAGCAAATTTAAAAGCATTCCGAAAACAAAAATTTTCATCCATTCTTGAAAAGGATGCACAACTGCAAAGGAAACTGAAGTCAAAACCATCGAAAATTCTGGAGAGAAAAAGCGCTTCAGGTATCCGTAGATGGCTCCTCTAAAGATTACCTCTTCTGCTACCGGAAAAAACAACCCTAATGATATGACAGCCACAAATGCATTCGGGTTCATGTTCATCTTTGAAAATATTGGTTCTGGCCATATAAGGGAAGTTAAGAAACTCATTACAAGGTAAACGATGAGGATTCCGGGGAAAACTATGACACTCCATACAAGATCCGGCCCAAAAGAAGATATTTTAAACCATGAGCCAATTCCATATCCTTTTTCTTTTAAAATCAAATGAAAGCCCCATATGGTTAGAACTGAGAGCGGTATAAGTAAGAAAGCAGAAAGTGTGTCAGAGGCCAGATCTAAATATTTGAAGATCGCAAGAAATAAAAAGATCGGAAAGTCGATTGCTAAAATTATCAATAAATCAAAAAAATCGGCGTAAATCTCATCGCTTTTCTCTCTCACGAAATAATTATAACATATTCAAACTCAGCGAATCAAAAATCCAACGAAAACTGCACCCTCTCCAGCATTCAAAGCGATGGTTGGACTCGCCAGGCCAACGATAAAGGTGTACTCACTTCCAAGTTTTGAGATGATGTAATCCACGCTTTCCTGTGCGTTAACGTGTGCGATGTAGATCTTTTTATCCATGACATCGTAAGATTTCACGTAACTGACAATTTCCCTCAAAACTCTTTGAAAGCCAAGCACGATCTTATGAAATTTGATTTCTCCATCTTCTCCTTTTAAAACTGGTTTGACGTTGAGCAAATTAACGAGTTTTCCGGCTATAAGATGTGCCCTTCCGCCTCTCACAAGATTTTCAACGGTTTGAACACCGAAGATTGTTTTGACTGTCAAAGAAAGCTTTCTTAACTCTTCAGCGCTCTTTTTTAGATCGCCTGTCTTTGAAAGTTCAACGCCCTTTGCAACCATCGCCCCCAGTGCAGATGTTGTCGTGAGTGAATCAACCGTTTCAACTCTGCCGTTAAATTTTTTGGCCGCTATCGTTGCGCTGTTGTAAGTACCGCTTAATTTGGAAGACAAATGGATGGAGAGAATCCCATCGTATGTTTCAAGAAATTTCGCATACAATTTTTCAAATTCGTCAGGAGTTGGTTGGGAAGTTTTTATATTTTTCCCACTTTTTAACTCTTCAAGTAATTTCTGTAAGGTCAAATCCTTTTGTTGGTCATTGATGAGTATTTTTAAAGTTACAACTTCAACGTCATTTGCTTTGAGCCATTCTGAAGGCAAATCACACGAATTGTCCGTGATAACCTTTATTTTCGCCATATTTATCAAACATCCACGATTTCGTTGTCTATGAGTCTCGTTTTTCCAAGAAAGATAGCAGCAGCCACTATAACTTTAGATTTTACATTTGAAACAGGCACAAGCGTTTCTTCATCAACAATTTCAAAGTATTGAACTTTGATGTTAGGAGAGGCCCTTAATCTATTTATGGCTTCCAACTTTATCTTGTAAGCGTCTCTTCTTCCAGATTTTATCTGATCAACCGCATATTTTATTGCCTGATGAAGCATGGTAGCCTCTTTTCTTTCTTCAGCGGAAAGGTACATGTTTCTTGAACTTAAAGCAAGGCCATCTTTCTCTCTGACAATTGGCATTTCGATCATCTCAACGTCCATGTTCAAGTCCTGAACCATTCTTTTTAGCATTCTGAATTGCTGGGCATCTTTTTGTCCAAAATAAGCACGCGTTGGTTTTACTATGTTAAAAAGTTTGTTCACCACCAACGCTACGCCATCGAAATGGCCTGGCCTGTAGTATCCACAAAGGTAATCAGTCAAATTTGCAACATGGATTGATGTTGAAAAGCCTTTTGGGTACATCTCGGAAGTTTCAGGTGCAAAGAGGTAATCGACATTTTCCCCCTCGAGCAAACTTTGATCTTTATCTAACATTCTCGGATATGCGTTGAAATCTTCTCTTGGACCAAATTGAGTAGGATTCACAAAAATGCTGACAACGACGATCTCGTTATCACTTCGTGCCCTTTTGACAAGGGAAAGATGTCCTGCATGAAGCGCTCCCATCGTTGGAACAAAACCCACATTTTTACCCCTGTAACTCTTTGATGCCTCTATCATTTCACTCACGTGCTTTATCGTTTTCAAATTGTTTTCCTCCCTTCAAATGCTCAATTACAAGGCTTTTAAGAACTGGAAGGATCTCTTCTCTACTCACCGTTGATACCATTTTACCATTTGCGTATATCACACCACCGTTTTTTGTACCGAATACGGCTACGTCCGCATCTTTTGCTTCTCCAAGTCCATTTACAACGCATCCCATCACCGCAACCTTTACCTTGCCTTTAACTTCTACAAGAGACTTTTTCACCTCTCTTGCCAATTCTTCAACGTTTATCTCCGTGCGTGCACAAGTTGGACACGCGATAATTTCCGGCCCCTCAAAGGCTTTAACACTTTGAAGTATCGAATAAGCGATCCCAACTTCGTTAACAGGATCGCCGGCAATCGAAACTCTTATCGTATCTCCTATTCCTTCGTAGAGTAGATGCCCAAGCGCAAAGGCTGATTTAACGATTGCGTCCTCATAGATTCCAGCCTCAGTTACACCGATATGCAACGGATGAGACGTCATTTTGGACAATTTTTCATTTGCTAAAATCGTTTCAATTGGATCGGATGATTTAACGGCAACAACGATATCATTGAATCCCACAGATTCAAGCGTGTTTACCTCATCAATGGCACTTTGAACAAGCGCGTCTACGGGATCATTGAATTTTTTCAAATAAGATTCATCTATTGAACCAGCATTCGATCCCACTCTTATTGGTACGCCATGATCCATTGCAACTCGAGCAACTTCTTCAACTTTCCACTTTGCACCTATGTTGCCGGGATTTATCCTCACCTTATCGACTCCCGCTAAAATCGATCCTATTGCTATTTTGTAATCGAAGTGGACATCCGCAACTATTGGAATCTTCACACGAGATTTTATGGCTTTCAAAGACTCAACGCATGCTTCATCGTAAACGCTAACTCTTGCTATCCTACATCCTGCCAATTCCAATTTTTTTATCTGTTCAACTGTGGCAGCAACATTTTTAGTATCCGTGTTGGTCATAGATTGAACGGCCACCGGATTGCCACCGCCGATAAGCACATTTCCAATTTTCACAACTTTTGTCAATTCATCACCTTCTTCGCAAATTATAGCATATAAC
>JAVRKN010000064.1:0-8266 GCA_031962405.1 Athalassotoga sp.
ATAGAGAATTAAAAAAGGTGGAGTGTAAACTCCACCTTTTATTTTTCCTGCGTATTTTGATTGAAATCATTTTGATCTTCTTCCATTCCCATGAAAACCTTCAAATGCTTGCTTCTACTTGGATGCCTTAACTTTCTCAACGCCTTTACCTCTATTTGCCTTATCCTCTCACGCGTAACGTTGAAGTATTGTCCAACCTCTTCAAGCGTCTTCGCCTTCCCGTCTATCAATCCATATCTCATCTTCAAGACCATTGCCTCTCGAGGACTCAAAGTGTTAAGCACCTTATCGATCTGCTCGTGCAGTATCATCTGCGCAGCGGCGTCTTCTGGAGAAAGCACGTTTGGATCTTCGACAAAATCGCCCACTGTGGATTCATCATCATTTCCAACGGTCGATTCAAGCGAAATGGTCTCCCTTGCCGCTTTGAGTATTTCGTTTATCTTTTCTTTAGATTTTCCCATCGCTTTTGCAAGATCGTCTATGGTAGGATAGGTACCATGTTCTTGCATGTAATTTCTTATAACCTTGTTCATCTTATTTATCGTTTCGACCATGTGAACTGGCACTCTTATGGTTCTTGCCTGATCTGCTATTGCACGCGTTATTGCCTGTCTTATCCACCATGTGGCATAAGTCGAAAATTTGTATCCTTTTTTCCAGTCAAATTTGTCAACGGCACGCAGCAGGCCTATATTCCCTTCCTGAATCAGATCAAGGAAGGAAAGGCCTCTACCCATGTATTTTTTTGCTATGCTTACGACCAATCTGAGATTCGCAACGGAAAGTTTTTGTTTTGCTTTTTCATCTCCAGCGGCAGCCTTTCTGGCAAGTTTTCTTTCTTCGCTCGGCGACAAAAGTGGTATTCTGCCAATTTCTTTAAGGTAAAGTTTAACAGGATCTTTTAAGTTAGCGTTATCGTATATGGAAGGTTGCTGACCATCAAGATAAAAAAGGTATTTGCTTACCTCAGAACTTTCGCTATCAACGTAATTGTCTGGTTCTTCGGCAGTCTCATCGCCTTCATCATGGATTTCAATGTTCTCCTTTTCGAGCATCTCGTATATCTTTTCAAGAAGACTCGAATCGAAATCCTCATCCGTTGGTATGGCGTTGTCAATGTCTGCATATGTCACGTATCCATCTTTTTTTCCCTTTTCAATCAGAGCGTCTATCTTTTTCTTCGTCAATGCTGTGCTATTTTCAGCCATTCAAATCACCTCGCTTCCCTTTTAGAACGGCATAAAGAGAAAGCATTTTTTTCTGGAGAACTCTTTGTTTTTCTGGATCTTTCGTTGATTTCATCTCCTCTTCTAATTTTGAGATATCTGCCCTTATCTTTCTTTCATTTACTTTTGCAATTACGGCTTTTACTGGTTCATCGAAATTGCTTATCTTTACATCTTTAGTCACTATTTTAAAGAATCTTTGACCTTCGTTCATATCTAACAATCCAAGAATTTGCTGTGGTTGAGTATGTCCCTGCGAAACAAAGTTGAATATCTTTTTTGAAAATTCAGAGAGATAATCTGGATCCACATTCTTCAAAATTTTATCACGTACATCCTCATTCACAAAAAGCAAATAAACGATCCAATCTTCAAAATTCATTCGCGATATTTTGACATCAATTTCAGCATTATTGTTCGATCTTATTTCAGAGTTCATCTTCAACTCGTACAACAATTCCTTTTCCCCTACCATCAAATTTTTGGAAAGTATCCTCACAAGGTTAGCGCGCAAAATCGCCGAATCTATCCATTTTGTTGCATCGGCAAATCTTTTGATCGCCTTTGACAAATCAGATGTGTCTCCGACGATCATTCTAACGTAAAAATCCCAATAATTAACGGCACTCAACAAAAAGTTTTTAAATTCTTTTTTGTCGTGTATTCTGAAATACTCATCTGGATCTTTTGCATCCACAAAGGTTAACACTTTGACGTTAAGATCATACTTTGAAAGCGTTTTCGAAAGTTTTTCCATCGCATTTAACCCTGCTTTGTCGCTGTCGAGAACGAGAAGTAAATTTTTCGTCAGCGATCTTATACTTTCCAAATGTTTTTCCGTAAGCCCAACGCCTAAAACGGCACAGGCATTTTCAAAGCCATTTCTGTGAAAGGCTATGGCATCCATGTATCCTTCACAAATTATTGCAAAATCGTTTTCTTTGATATGCGTCTTTGCCTTGTCAAAAAGATAAAGCGTATTTGATTTAGAGAAATACTTGTTTTCAGATGAATTTATGTACTTAGGCTCTCCATCACCCAAGACTCTGCCACCCAAAGCCACAATCTTTCCGGAATGGTTTTTAATTGGGAAAATGATCCTGTCTCTGAAGAATTCGTAAATACTCCCATTTACATTTCTCGAGATCAGGCCGTACTTGAGTAAATTAGCCACGTCAAAATTGGCCTTTGCCGCAACAGAGGCAACTATATTTGAATTTTTGGGGGCATATCCTATCTCGAATTTCTTCAAAGTCTCGACGTCTAATTTTCTTCCTTCCAAAAGATAAGACAATGCTTCTTTACCTTTTGATGAAAAAAGCACTTCTGCGTAGGAATTTACCAACTTTTCCATGAATCGAGTGTATTTTGAAAATTCATCATCTGAATAGATCAAAGGAGAATCTATATCGCATATCTCAGCAACCTTTTGGACTGCTTCTTGGAAAGAAATGTTCTCAATTTTTTTTACAAATTCTATGACATCACCGCTTGCACCGCAACCGAAGCAGTGAAAAAAACCCTTTGCTGGATTAACGTAAAAAGAAGGCGTTTTTTCATCGTGAAAGGGGCAGAGCCCCCTATAACTCGAACCTGCTTTCTCAAGCACAACATAGTGCGACACAACCTTTACTATGTCGCACTGCGCTTTGAAATCTTCTAAACTTTTCACTTACTTGATATCAGCGTTTCGAGTATTGAGGACTCTTTCTCGCTTTCTTTTTTCCGTATTTCTTGCGTTCAACCATTCTTGGATCTCTTGTAAGCAAATTGTTCATGCGCAGAGGAGTTCTCAAACTCTCATTGAAATCCACCAACGCTCTTGCTATTCCAAGTTGCAACGCACCAGACTGCCCTTCTAATCCGCCGCCAGTCACCCTGCAAAAAACGTCAAATTGATTTACCGTGTTTGTAACTGTAAATGGCAAATTCGTCTGAATTTCAAGCACGCCACTCTTCAAATATTCTTTAAAAGACTGATAATCTTTTTCGTTTATCTTTATCTTTCCAGTCCCAGGCTTTAAATAAACCCTTGCAATCGCAGTTTTCCTTCTGCCCGTTCCATAAAATGTCGTCTTTTCTGGCATTTAATTCACTCTTCCTTTCAAAGATCCAATGACAAAGGTTCTGGTTTTTGAGCGATGTGCGGATGTTCAGGACCGCGATATACCTTTAGTTTCTTCAGCATGTGCCTTCCAAGTACATTTTTGGGTATCATGCCCTTTACCGTTAATTCGATCAATCTCTCAGGATGATTTGAGAGCATCTCCTTTGCCCTTATCTCTTTCAAGTTTCCAGGGTAACCTGAATGCCTTCTGTAAATCTTGTCCTCTAACTTTTTACCAGTTAGAAGCACTTTTTCTGCGTTTATGACTATGACAAAATCGCCGGTATCAACATGGGGAGTGTAAGTCGGCTTGTTTTTACCCATCAAAACTTTGGCTATATCGACTGCCAAACGACCCACAGGTTTATCTGTGGCATCGACAACGTACCATTTTCTATTTACTTCACCCGCTTTAGCGAGGTAAGTTTTTAGACTCATATTTCTCCTCCATAATTCTTTTCTTTTCCCAACTTCCGATTTTGAAAAAGGCTGATATTTTCTTGTAAACGACAAAAACGACAACGCTATCAACGACAGTTTTGAAAAGATTAAACAATACTATGATCCAAAGGTAATTTTGAAGTATAAAAGCGTAAGAAACGTGCAAGTAAGGCGGATAAACCACAAGGTTTAAAAGTGCCATTCCAACGGTGGTAAGTATGCTTGCGACGATCAAAGACATGATGGCTCTCATCTTCGTTTTTTGCTTGAAGTAAATCATAGAAGCCGTTCCAACGAAGATTATGCCAGCCGCAAGGTTCATCATCAAACCCACTATATCCGTGCCCCTTATGGCAAAATAAAGCAGGTCTTTTATGATTTCAGTCAAAATGCCTGCCCACGGACCTATCATGAGTCCAACTATCAGGGTGGCGATTTCACTACCATCGTACTTAAACCCAACAAGTTGTGGCACTGGGATTTCCAAAAGCATCAAAACAGTTGCGAGCGCGGAAAAAATCCCAATTACAGAGATTTGCTTCGCCTTACTCATCAATTTATCTCCTCGACATTTGCGTATTTTCTTCCATTGCGAACCTTGAAATGAACTTTTCCATTTTTAAGCGCAAAAAGTGTGAAATCCTTTCCAAGGCCCACATTTTCGCCCGGCCATATCCTTGTCCCTCGCTGTCTGACTATTATATTTCCACCTTTAACGAGTTGGCCGTCTCCAACCTTTGTCCCAAGATATTTGGGATTACTGTCTCTTCCATTTTTTCCAACGCCAGTACTTTTAGTGGCAAAAAGTTGAATTTCTATCTTCATTTTTAAACCTCCACTTCAGAGATCGATACATTTCGGGGATACTGCTTCGCAAGCTGGACAAGCGTTTGATACAACGTTTCCATCATGAACTGGGCACATTCGTTGTTATTTTTCAAATCGCACTCTATCAACCCGTCTTTTATTTCGTAATTGACGTCTAATTTCATCACTTCATTTAAACCTATCAGAGTTGATTGAGACACGGCACTTATCGCAGCACACAGCACATCTTTCCCCTTAACGTCAAAACCTACATGACCTGATATTTTGAAACCGTAGAAAATACCATCCTTGATCAGAAATTCACAACGAGTCATGCTTCAATCTTATCAACCTTTAACAATGAGTACCATTGTCTGTGGTTCTTCACGCGGCGGTATCCTTTTCTTCTTCTGAACTTGACAGTTATAACTTTTTTGTATCTGCCATTTTCCAAAAGAGTGGCATTTACCTTCGCACCTTCAACGTAAGGAGAGCCAATCTTTAAGTCCTTATCATCTTTCACGGCGAGGACTTTATCGATAACTACCTGTTCTCCCTCTTTTACCCCCTTGACAAGTTCAGTTTTAAATGATTCACCTTCTGAAAGTTTGTACTGCTTGCCCCCAATTTCAAGTATGGCATACATACGCTAACACCTCCTTTTTTCAAAAAATCCACTGATCCAAGGTGTGGCTCTCGCCATCTTGATACCCGGACCATGTGTCTCGAAGTATTTTACCACAAATTCTTGCCATTTCAAAAACAAATAACCCCTTTCTTTGGGGTTATAAAAACTGGCGGAGAGAGTGGGATTTGAACCCACGGAGCCTATTAAGCTCATACGCTCTCCAGGCGTACGCCTTTGACCACTCGGCCATCTCTCCACAATTAAATCCCTGTTTTTCAGGGATTCTTGACAAAAATGTTAAAAAGTGGTATAGTTTTATGTGCGTAACATTTTTTTAATTTGGTGGGCTCAGGTGGATTCGAACCATCGACCGCCCGGTTATGGGCCGGGAGCTCTACCAGCTGAGCTATGAGCCCGCAAACATTAGTAATTATAAAACATTTGTCGCTGAAAGTCAAGCGAACAAAGGGGTGAAACGGATGAGTTTCAAAACAGTTGAAGACCGTGTTGATCCCATAAAAATTTTACTTTTGAAATACCCAAGGCTTTTAATAATCAAAGCGGCATTTGAAATTTTCAGTCAACACAAAAAGATCGATCTGATTGAACTCGAGATAAACATACAAAGAGAATTCAAAAGATCTAACTGTCAAAAGAGAGCCTGAAAGGCTCTCTTAAATTTTAAATTTGCTTTGTGCGCCTTGGCGAAATTTTGAAAGTAGCCGTTCTGTCATCGTCATTTACAAGTTTCAAATATCTGTTAGCGGCATCTTTGGCCATTCTTTCTATTATAGCCGGTAAATCACTCTCTCTCATGAGATAAGAAATGCGCGGATCCTTTTTCATTCTTTCTGACATCTCGTATTTTTTTTCCTCTGTCGGAAGGAGTTTTAAATCGCTGATCTCGTAATTTCCAAGTTCCTCAGTTATCTTCGACAACAAAGTCAAAACATTTTCAGAGAATATCTCCTGAACTTCAGCAGGCTTTTTCGATTCGTTTAACTTATCTCTGTAAGATTTTGAAATTTCTTTTTCAAGATAAGTGTAACTGTACATCACAACAGCACCCCCTTTAAAATTCTTATTCCACTCAAAGCAACTATTACTGCCGTTTCAACTCTCAACGTTTTATCGCCAAGTTTTACCTTTTTAAAACCCATGGCATCGTATTTCTCTTTTTCTCTTTTTGTGAACCCTCCTTCAGGACCAAAAAGGAGGACGAATTCATCCGCATCTCCTATATCTCTTAAACTTTTATTGGCATCAAGATCAAAGCGAATTTTACAGGCATTCTCTGGCACTTTAAACTCATCTGCATCCATAACCTTGGGCATGTAAAGATTGCCACTTTGCTTAACCGCGTCTCTTACGACCAGAGATACCTTCTTTAATTTTGACTCCGACTCTTTCCGAGTTGTTCTATCCATGTTTGAAAGCACGATCGCCGTAGCCTCTAATTCAGTTGCCTTTTCGGCGATAAAGCGCATCCTCTCCCATTTAATCGGAGAAAGTATAAGGTCAATCTTTATCTTCTGCGGTGGCCTAATTTCAACCAAATCATCAACGCTTGCGAGGCCTCTTTCAAGCATTTTACCGCGAAAGAGTTTACCTTCCCCATCTGTGAAAAAGATTTGAGATCCTACCTTAATTTTCATGACTTTCATGTGGTTTATCTCGTGATCATCGAATTCGGCAAGATTTCCAGATATCTTCGCAAAGAATATTTCAGACACCTATATCTCCGTTTTTCCTCCCATGTATGGCCTTAGCACCTTTGGAACAGTTATCTTTCCATCCTTTGTCTGGTAATTTTCAAAGATGGCGACAAGGGTTCTTCCGACAGCAAGCCCCGAACCATTGAGCGTGTGGGCAAATTCAAGCGTACCGTTGGCGCGCCTTATTCTGACGTTGGCTCGCCTTGCCTGAAAATCGGTGACATTACTGCAAGAAGATATTTCTTTGTAATCGTTGTACGATGGCAACCATACTTCTATATCGTAAGTTCTCGATGACACAAAGCCTATGTCTCCGGTACAAAGTTCGATAACCCTGTAAGGAAGTTCGAGATATTGGAGTACTTCTTCGGCATCATGAGTCAAACTTTCAAGTTCATCGTAAGAATCTTCTGGTTTAGTGTATTTAACGAGTTCAACTTTGTCAAACTGATGCTGTCTTACCATTCCTCTTACGTCTTTGCCATAACTTCCCGCCTCTCTTCTGTAACATGGCGTATATGCAACGTACTTGAGCGGAAGATCTTTTTCATCTATTATTTCATCCTCGTGCATTGCCGAAAGAGGCACTTCTGCAGTTGGGATGAGGAAAAGATCGTCAAGAGTCGTTGAGTAAGATTCTTCTTCAAACTTTGGAAGTTTTCCGGTGTTCACCATTGTCTGCCTTAAGACCAAATGCGGAGGAAGGATTTCCGTGTAACCATGTTTTGAAGTGTGAAGATCTATCATAAAGGAGACAAGGGCTCTTTCCATGAGTGCTCCATCTCCCCTTAGGATTGTGAAACGGGATCCAGAGATCTTGGAAGCCCTTTCGAAGTCCATCAACCCTCTTTTAGGGCCTAGATCCCAGTGTGCTTGGGGTTCAAAATCAAATTTTGTTTGATCTCCCCATCTTCTTATCTCAACGTTATCGCGTTCATCCTTTCCGAGGGGAACTTTTTCGTAAGGGATGTTTGGAATGAAAAGCATAGCCTGATTGAGTTTAGCTTCAAGTTCTGAAAGTTTGTTCTCTTCAACTTTTATCTGATCTGAAAGCAATTTGCCACGTTCAAGAACGCGATTAACCCCATTTTCATCCTTTGCCGCTTTAAGTTTTGCTATCTCTTTGGATATAGAATTTCTCTCGGCACGCAACGAGTTGAGATTGGTGAGCGTTTTTCTCATTTCCTCGTCGATTTTCAAAATGTTGTCAATTTCAGACTCGGCTACGCCCCTGCGGCCAAGAAGCATCTTAACTTTTTCCGGATTTTCACGTATCAACTTTATATCAAGCATCAAATCTGCCTCCTTTCAATTCGTACTGATTCAACTTTAAAAATCG
>JAVRKN010000065.1:0-8230 GCA_031962405.1 Athalassotoga sp.
GAAATAAAGCGTTTACCATCGTCAAGACTTAACGAGGCAATTGATTTAGCCAATAGAGTCTTCAATCCATTGCCAGATTATCATGGAATGGATTACATTTGAGGGGAGAGTAATTTGTGAAGATTGGAATAGACAACCTTGACTTTGAGGCCATCGCAGGTAAAAAAGTTGGACTTTTGACAAATTCGAGCGGCATTTCATCCAATCTCGAAGATGATCTTGATCTTTTGATGTCTAAGGGCATAAGAGTTGTTAAAATCTTCGGACCTGAACATGGAATACACGGTGCGATGGCAGACGGAGCAAAGGTCACAAATGAGGTGGATCCAATTTACAAAATTCCAATTTATTCCTTGTATGGAGAAAATCTAAGGCCAACAAAAGAGATGCTGGATGATATCGATATTTTGATTTACGATATTCAAGACGTTGGCCTTAGATTTTATACCTACATTTACACACTTGCTTACACGATGGAAGCATGCGGGAAGCATGGAATTAAAGTTATGGTCCTTGATAGGCCAAATCCACTTTCGGGCAAAATTGAAGGGCCGATCATAAAAAAGGAATTTGAATCTTTCGTCGGAGGTTATGGTCTGCCTTTGCGCTATGGATTGACCGTTGGAGAACTTGCCATGTATTACAACGATCTCTTTGGAATGAATGTAGATCTTGCGGTGATAAAGATGAGCGGATGGAAAAGATACATGTATTACGATCAGACAAAACTCCTTTGGAATACGCCATCGCCAAATCTTCCATCCTTAGATCACACGATACTTTACGAAGGCTTTTGTTTGCTTGAGGGCATAAACGTGTCAGTTGGCCGGGGCACAGTTCACCCTTTTAAATACATCGGCTCCCCATGGATTGACAACAAAATATACGATGAAATGAAAAAGATGCCACACGATGGGGTTGAATTCAGAAAGAGATCTTTTGTTCCTTTGACATCAAAATACAAAGACAAAATGTGCAAAGGACTCGAATTCTTTGTTACAGACAAAGACAAGATAAAGCCAATAGAATTAACTTTGAATTTGATTCTTGCACTCAAAAGACTTTATCCGAATGATTTTGAGTGGGAAATATCAAATGGACGATACCACTTCGATCTTCTGATCGGAGATGAAAGATATAGGGAAGGTATAGAAAAAGGCCAAAGTGGAGAAGCGTTATCCAACCTTTGGTACGATGAGGTTAGAGAATTTGAGAAGATCGTTTCAAAATATTTCATTTACGGAAGGTGAAATATGAATTTTTTGAGTGTGATTTTGCCGGAAGAAATTTCACGAGAAGAAAAGATCGGAAATTTTGAAACAGCGAAATCTTTGATAAGAAATATGCTTTCCAGAAAAATTCCAGAACTTTTACGGGAAAGACTCGAGTACGAATTTGAAAGGATAAACAGAGTTATAAAAGATTATCCTTACGATGAGAAAATGGCAAGCACCATCTTTGAAAGGACGATAAAAGACTCTTCCAAAAAAGAGTTCGATATGCTTTTTCAAAATGGCATGCTTGATTACATCTTCATTGAGGGAAAAAGATTTTTTGAGAAGAGATTCGTTCAAAATCTCACCTTTAAAGATGAAAATTATGCCAAAAGGTATGAAAATTCAAGGAGCAAGGTAAGAGAATTGGTCAACAAAAGAATTTCAGAAATTCTAAACGGTGATATTCCTAAAAAGTACAAGGTGGTGGCTGAAATATCTCTTACTTTGAAAAGGGATTTTGACGCGCAAATTTTAAAATGTTGGCTGCCATTTCCTAAAAAAAGCCCTTTAATTGATTCTGTAAAGATTCTCGAATGTGATCATGAGTACAAAATATCTTCGAAATCGGAAAGTATGACCTTGTACATGGAGGATAAGCCAAGGTCAGGTACGACTTTCAAGGCTAAGTTTGAATATACCGTCAAAGAACAGGCGTTGAAAGTAGAACCATCAAAAGTTTTAAATGGCTCTCAAATGAAAAAATACATAAAGGAGGTACCGCCTCACATCATTTTCAGTCCTTACGTCAAGAACTTAACTTCTAAAATAGTTGGCAAAACAGAAAATCCCTATTTCAAGGCAATGAAAATATACGAGTGGATAACTGAAAACATCAAATATGCTTACATGCACGCTTATTCAACTTACGACATGCCGCTTGTTGATTTTGCGATCTCAAATCTAAAAGGAGATTGCGGCGTCCAAGCGTTAACTTTTATAACGATGTGCCGTTCTGTTGGCATTCCATCTAAGTGGGAATCTGGATGGTTTATAAACCCAATCGATGCGAGCCCTCACGATTGGTCTTACTTTTACGTTAAACCTTACGGATGGCTTCCTGTGGATCCATCTTTTGGAGGATCAAGGGAAGGTAAATTAAGAAACTTTTACTTTGGAAATTTGGACGCATTTAGAATGGCTGCGAATGCAAATTTTATGGTTGATTTCGATCCGCCAAAGAGATTTGTGAGATCAGATCCTTACGACAATCAAGTTGGAGAAATTGAAACAGAAAAAGAAAATATATACTACGATGATTTCGAGACAAAAATAAAAGTCATTTCTTTTCAAATTTATAATGGTACGCTGTAGAGGACATCTTATTTCGAAAAGAGGTGTAACATGTCAGAAAGAGTTGAAAATCTTTTAAAATCGATGAGTAATGAAGAAAAAATAGGACAGATAATGATGTGCGGATTTGATGGCACGGTGTCTTCAGAAAATATTCAGAGGCTTATAAAATATTATCATCTTGGAAATGTCATACTTTTCAAAAGGAACATAGAAGATCCTTACCAACTAAAAAAATTGACCTCTGAATTGCAAAAAATCTCGAAGATTCCGCTTACAGTGGCAATTGATCAGGAAGGTGGCATAGTCACACGATTGACAGAACCTTTTACCATCTTTCCCGGCAACATGGCGACCTCTGCAACAAATGATGTGAACAACGCATATTTGACGGGACTCATAATGGCAAAAGAGATGCGAGCCGTTGGAATTAACTGGAACCTTGCACCTGTCGTAGACGTAAACGATTTGCCTCAAAATCCTGGCATAGGGGTTAGAAGTTATTCAGATGATCCAAAAACAGTCGCAAGGTACGCCTCAGAATTCGTAAGAGGTTTACATGAAGGCCATGTTGCGGCATGCGCAAAGCATTTTCCAGGGAAAGGGCACAGCGCGCAGGATGCCCATTTTGTGATGCCAATTGTGAATAGAGAATTAGACGACCTCATCAAAATAGAACTCTATCCATTTAAAGAACTTGTGAGAGACGGCATCGATTCCATAATGCCCTCTCACGTTTATTACCCAGCACTTTGTGAAAATGAAAATCTTCCAGCCACATTATCATCTTCCGTTATGACAGATTTGCTCAAAGATCAAATGAATTTTGCCGGCGTTACACTCACCGATGATCTTGAAATGGGAGGGATAACTGGCAATCTTGAACCCTATGAGGCTGCATGGAGAGCCTTGGTTGCTGGGGCAGATATGCTTATGGTCTGTCATACCTTCGATAAACAGGTGAAAACCTTTGAAAATCTCATTCAAATGGTAAAATTCGGTGATATTCCAATAGAAAGGGTAAACGATGCCGTGCGACGCGTCTTGACGATGAAAGAAAACCTTGGCCTGCTTGATGGGAAATTGATCGTTGATTCAGAGATCGGCTCAAAAGAAAATCTTGAGATCGCAAAGGATATAGCAAGAAAATCAATAACGCTTGTGAGAAATATGGACAATCTTGTCGAGAAGATCTCGAAATCAGAAGTTTTGTTAATATTTCCAAGGGATCTTGCGCTCACAAAGGTTGAGGAGAATACAAGTGGCATTTCTGAAATTGAGAAAGTTTTCAAAGAAAAGGGAAGAAAGATCGAAAGTTTCTACGTATCATCAAGACCGACTGATGCCGAAATAGAAGAAGCGATAAAGAAAGTAAATGATTTTGGCGGGGTCGTCATGCTTGGTACTCTCAACGCCCATTTAATGGAAGAATGGAAAAGACTGGTAGATGCCGTTACAAATATCAGATCTGATTCAACTCTGATTTTGTCTCTCAGAAATCCTTACGATTGCGTTATGGATGGAGTGCGAAATTCAGTTGCACTCTACAACTATTCAAGGGTATCTCAAATGGCCTTTGCCGAGATGGTCCTAAATGGTGAAAAATTTACAGGGAAAGCGCCGGTGAAGTTATGAAGAGGCTTGATGAAATTTTCATGGATGCCATATCGAATGGCACATTTCCGGGAGGCGTTTTGATCGTTGGCGATCACGAGAAGGTGATCTTCGAAAAGTCGTATGGTACCCTCTCAAAAGATTCAAAGGAGGCTGTCTCACTTGATACGGTCTACGATGTTGCTTCAATGACAAAAGTTACGGCCACGACGCCTGCCATTATGAAATTGATCGAAGATGGAAGGTTGAGACTTTACGATCCGGTAAGTTTGTTTTTAGACGAGTTTAAAACGGACGAGAAAAAAGAAATAAGAATCTTTCATCTTCTCACGCACACGTCTGGACTGCCGTCTTATTCTGAAGGATGGAAGTACGCGCAAGGTGCGGAGTTGATCAAGATCGTAAACTCGACAGTGCCAATAAATCCGATCGGTACAAAGTATGTTTATTCTTGTCTTAATTTCATAACTTTAATGGAGATCGTCGAGAGGATAACCTCTCGAAAGTTCGATGAGTTTGTCAAATCAGAAATTTTCAACCCCCTTGATATGAACCACACAACCTTTAAACCGCCAAAAAGTTGGAAAATCGCACCTACTTCTGAAAGAGAAGGAAAGGTATTGCGTGGAGAGGTTGATGACGAACTCGCATACTATTTGGGAGGTGTAAGTGGCAATGCCGGGCTTTTTTCAAATGCGCAAGACTTATACACTTACGCAAAAATGTACCTTAATGATGGCAAACATAACGATCGAAAAATTTTTTCAAAAGAAACGATAGACATCTTCACAAGAGAAGCCTTTAACGATGGTCAAAATCGAAGGACTTTGGGCTGGGATATGAAGGGTTTGGCATGTTCTTGCGGCGATCTGATGACGGATAGAGCCTTTGGCCATACGGGTTTTACGGGAACATCGATATGGATAGATCCACAAATGGATATAATCGTTATACTCCTTACAAACAGGGTGAACATATCAAGAAGAGAAAATCAAGACAAGATAATAAGATTTAGACCTTTGATTCATAATTACATCATCGCAAACAGGGGGTCTTTGGGTGAATGAGATAGATCATCTTGTTGAGGTTTTAAAAAAAAGCGAAAGAAAAATTCTTGGCATGATGTCTGGGACATCGGCAGATGGCGTTGATCTGGTTTTAACTTTTGTAAGTGGATGTTCGAAGTCCACGAAGTGCAAGATAGAGAAAACTGCTCACATCGATTATCCGATCGATCTGAAAAAAAGGGTTTTAGATGCCATGAAGGAAAATACTTTGATGAGAGACGCCTGTGTTTTGGACTTTGAATTGGGAGAATTTTTTGGCGATTGCGCCAAAAGATTTTTAAACGGTGAAAAGATTGATCTGATCGCAAGCCATGGACAGACCGTCTTTCATAACCCTCCAAGTGCCGCAACACATCCATGCACACTTCAGATCGGAGATGGGGATATAATAGCGATGAAAACTGGCATTATAACGATTTCAGATTTCAGAATAAAAGATGTTGAGGCAGGAGGAGAAGGGGCACCTCTTGTACCTCACGCCGACTACATTCTTTATTCAAACGACAAGGCATCTGTGGCGATAAACAATCTTGGCGGTATTTCGAACGTCACTTACATTCCCGCAAATGCCAATGAAGATGCGATAATCGCTTTTGACACGGGACCGGCCAACGCTCTTATTGATCTTGTGACAAGAAAATATTTCGATCTTCCATACGATAAGGATGGAACGATCTCGGCAAAGGGCAAGGTTAATTTAGAATTATTTGAGACGTTAAAATCTAAAGAGATGAATTACATCTTAAAAGTTCCTCCCAAATCAACTGGAAAAGAGGTTTACAACGAAGATTATCTGCCAAAAAATTCACTTGATCCCTATTGTTTGTTAAGGACGGTGGTTAAATTCACGGCATGGAGCATTTATGAATCTTACAGGATACACATAATTCCGAAGAATCTTGACAAGATAATTTTAACGGGCGGTGGTGCCATGAATAAAACGCTTGTCAACGACATGAAGGCATATTTCGGAAAAGTGCCAATTGAAATATCAAAAGATTGGCAATGGAGAGAGGCCGAATCTTTTGCCATTCTTGCAAATGAACTGTTTTGTGGCATTCCTTCGAACAATCCAAAAGTTACAGGCGCCAAATATCCAACCTTACTTGGGAAGATCTCTTTACCATGAAGGTGCGATTATGAAAATAGACAGAAGAAATCCAATGCCAATTTATCACCAAATATACATAGATCTCAAAGAGAGAATAGAAAAAGATCTTAATTTTGGAGGATATCTTCCATCTGAAGGAGAGTTGGCAGATCAGTACGGTGTGAGCCGACTTACCGTTAGACAGGCCTTAAAGAATCTCATGGAAGATGGAATAATTGAAAAACAAAGGGGAAAGAAATCTAAAATAAGAGAGATAAAAAATATCGAAAATCTGTCTCAACTGAAAGGATTCACCCAGGATGCAATACTTTTGGGCCACGTGCCCTCTTCAATTGTACTTGCAAATAAACTCGTGACCGTTCCAGATCAGGCCGTAGAGAGATTTAAAATTTCAAAGGGAACAAAAGTCATTTTTCTTAACAGATTGAGATTACTTGATGGCATTCCGTATGCTATAGAAATGGCCTACATAAATGTCTCAATCGATGTTAAATTGTTGAATATTCTCGATATGGACATGTCGAAATCTTCACTTTACGCCTTTTTCAAAGATGAAGTTGGCCTTAAATTGGAGTACGCAGATGAAACAATAGAAGTTGTGCAGGCAAACCCAGAAAATGCGAAATTGCTTTCGATACAAAGCGGAAATTGCATACTGTTGAGAAATAGGTTTACGTACACAAATGACGATCAATGCATCGAATACGTTCAATCGTATTACAGGGGCGATAAATACAAGTTCAACATACGCATAAGATCGTAAGGAGGAAAGATGAAAGCGATAGGAATAGATGGTGGCGGATCGAAAACGGAGTTCTGCCTTTACGATGAAAGCGAAGGTGTGTTAGACACGTTGCTTTTGGATGAACCCTCGAATTACCACCTTGTAGGCATTGAAAGGGTAAAGGCAGTTATATCTGAAGGAATAAAAAGTATTTCACGAAATCATGCTTTTGATGTCGTTGGTGCTGGGTTAAGTGGCGTAGACAGAGAAGCGGACAAGCAAAAGATAATTTCCATCTTCAAATCACTTGGAATAAAAAAATTTTTTGTACAAAATGATGGAGTTGCAGCCCTCTGGGGTGCCACAGGCGGTGTTGGCATCTTGGTCATAGCAGGTACGGGATCGATAGCAATAGCAAGAAATGAAAGTGGCGAGATCAACAGAGCTGGAGGATGGGGATATGCCTTCGATGAATACTGCGGTGGATACTGGTTTGTTACAAAGGCTATAAAGGCTTTGCTTGATCACAAAGATGGTCTTGGAATTGGATCAATACTCGAAAAGAAATTAACAGAATTTTTTCAAGTTGAAAAAGTTGAAGATTTAATCTATCTTTACTATTCTGGAAATTTTGACAAAGCCAAAATATCTTCTGGATCCAAAATAGTCCTTGAAGCATCTCAGGCAGAAGACGAACTCGCCATGCATATTTTAAAGGATGGCCTTGAAAACATCATGAAAATGATAAGCGTACTTGATAAACGCTCGGGATTCGGGGGGAAGTTCATCTTTTCTTACACTGGAGGCATATTCAAATCTGAATATTTCTTAAAAAGATTTAAAAGGGTATTTGAAATATACTTCCCCCTCGCAACCTTTGAAGATCCAAAGTTTGGACCATCGGTGGGAGCAGCGATGATGGCAATTCATGAATCAAAAAATCGCCCTTGAAAATTGAGATCTCCCATCAAGTGTTTCTATACTAAACCAACTTTAAATTCCGAATCTTAACGAAGAGCGCGATGCCCCAGAGGAAATCAGTGTTTTGAGAAGAAAAGTTCCCACGGGGCATCTGCCAGAAGCATCATCGATCTTCGGAATCTTCTGGAATTATAGGCAATTCGTATTGCTCTTCTATTATCTTTTG
>JAVRKN010000066.1:0-8201 GCA_031962405.1 Athalassotoga sp.
TGGAGGCGACGATGGGATTTGAACCCATGAATAAGGATTTTGCAGACCCTCGCCTTTGACCACTTGGCTACGTCGCCATAACAAATACCTCTCATATATTATCATTTAAAATAAAAGAAAATCAAGCCCTCGTGATAGAATCATTTTTTACTTTTAAACTCAGTCCTTAAGTGAAAGAAAAGGTACAAATTAAAAGGTAAAAGCACAATGACTATGAAAAAATTCAGCAAAGGTTTGAATTCAAAAATGCCATTGTTTATAAGGCTATCAAATGCTGCTGCTAAAAGCGCTATAACGTAGTAAGCTCCGAAAATAAGTCCTAAGATACTGCCTGTTATCGCGTGAGCACTTCCAGTTTTCTTGTTGATCATGTTCTCATGCAGTCCGAAAGTGAAGATCAAATCTATTGTCAGTGCGACAAAAGCATCCATGTAGTCGTGAGAAAGTATCATAAAAAGAGTGAGAAGTGAATATCCCAACAGCGCCAAAATCATTAATTTTGACATGTCAAATCACCAGATACGCTATCTTTTCAAAGACGAAAGCCACGGCATAGGCAAGGGAAAGACCCCAGATCACCGAAAAAATTGGCCATTTGTAACTTCCCGTTTCCATTTTCATGGTCGCTTGCGTCGCAGCGCACGGAATGTAAAGTAGGGCAAAGAGCATAAGTGCGTAAGCCGTAACTGGATTAAGAATTGTTGGAAGGAAAGATTCAAGATTTCCATTTGCAAATGTTCCAAGCGTGGTAACGGTCACTTCTTTTGCCACGCCCCCGAAGATCAAGGCTAACGTTACATGCCAGTCAAAGCCAAGAGGTGCCAAAATTGGCGAAATTGCTTTTCCTATCTGTGCGGCAAAAGAGTCTCCTATTTGAGAACCGACAGGAAGATTTGAAAGAAGCCAAACGACTGCCGTAGCGCCAAGAATTATTCCGCCCGCTTTTTTCAAAAAATGCTTTCCCCTTGACCATGTGTAAATGCCAAGCCCTTTGGCAGTTGGCGATTTGTATCTTGGCATCTCTATCACGAAGGGAGAACTTTCTTTGTTTCTCAATATGAAATTAAACACAACGGCCATCGTAAGAGCAACGAATATGCTTATCATGTAAATGGAAAAGATCGCGAATCCGCCGAATGCGCCAAAAAATGCCGCAGACAAAACGGCATAAATTGGAAGGCGCGCACTGCACGTTGCAAATGGATTTATGAGCACGGACACGAGCCTTTCCTTTTCCCCCTCAAGCGTCCTCGTCGTCATTATGGCAGAAGCGTTGCAGCCGAAGCCCAAAAGTAACGGGATGAAGGCTCTTCCGCTCAATTTGAATCTGTGCATTATTCTGTCGATCAAAAAGGCCGCCCTTGACATGTAGCCAGAATCTTCAAGAATTCCCATCGAAAAGAAAAGAAAAAAGATCAAAGGAACAAAGGTAAGCACCGAACCAACTCCAGATATAAGCCCGTCTCCAACAAAAGAACCTATCCATCCAGGTATCAAATGGGCGTATTCTCCCAACGCATCAAATCCTTTACTTAACAGGTCGCTAAATGGAGCGGACACTGAAAAGGTAAATTGAAAGATCATCCACATTATCGAGATGAAGATCGGAATGCCGAGAATTTTATGGGTGAAAACGTGATCAAGCGCATCTGTCAAAGTCCACATTTCTTTTGGTCTTACTTCAACCTGTTTGACTATTGAATCGATGAAATCATATCTTGCTTTGGCTATTCTCAGGGATATATTCTGTTCTGAAAGGTTTAACAAATTTAAGCCTGCCTTTTGAGCAAGCGATATTGCGTAGGGATCTCCTTCAGCCAGAGCGATTGAGAGCCATCTTGGGGGAAAAGCACTTAAATTCCCATTTTTGGTGATTAAGCTTTGAATGGATGAAAATTTTTCTTCCAAATCATCTGGATATATCACATATTTTGTCTTTTCTTCGATCGACAGGACACTTTTCATCAGGATGTTGACATCGATTCCTTTTGTGGCCACTGTTTCAATTACTTGCACTCCAAGTCTCTTTGAAAGTTCACGGCTGTCTATCTTTATATCAAGGTTTTTAACTTCATCCATTTGGTTCAGGATGAGAACGGTTTTTATGCCAGTTTCTATTATCTGAATTGTGAGGTAAAGATTTCTTCTTAAGTTTGTCGCATCGACAACGTTAAAAACAATGTCTGGTTTTTCATTCACGAGGTAATCGCGCGCAATTTGTTCATCAATGCTTCTTGCGTTGAGAGTGTATATTCCAGGCAGATCTACAACGTTGACGATGTAATCTTTCCATTTTAAAATGCCAGTCTTTTTTTCGACGGTAACGCCGGGCCAATTTGCAACATACTGGTGAGCACCCGTAAGGGCATTAAAAAATGAGGTTTTTCCAACGTTTGGATTCCCTAAAAGGGCAATTGTCAACTCTTTCATTCATTTCCCTTCCACGAGTATTTTTTGCGCCATTCCTTGACCGATTGAAATTTTTTGTCCTTTCACGATTATCCACATCTTACAATTGGATGATTCGGAGATTACCTGGATTTCTTCTCCTATTTCAATTCCAAGATTTCTAACTTTTTCTATGAAATGCCTTCCCGCAAGAAAATTAAAAACACGGTAAATGCCCTTCGGCACAACAGAAAGAGGAGCAGGATAGAGAGGTTCGACCTTTATCATCTTGCTTTCATCTTGTCTCAGAGATATTTCAGTCGAATCAACAAGATAAATGGTGGGATCCCCAAAAGGAGCCTTCCTGATGACCTTTATTTCACGCCCAGGAAGCCATCCTAAACTCATGAGCTTTGATTTTAAAGAGTCTGAAAGGTTTGACTCAATCAGAATACAGCGCGTGTTCTCAGGACATCTATCAAGGGATACCGTTTTTGACCATCTCCTTATTGAGATTTATTCTCAATAAGATTCTATCATAGGAGTCTTTAAATGTCAAATCATCTTTCTTTTTCTCATTTCCCACCATATTCTCGAAATTGGCAGCCCAATAACGTTGAAAAAATCTCCCTCTATTTTTTCGACAAGTATCATTCCCATCTCTTCTTGAATTCCATAAGATCCAGCTTTGTCCATTGGTAAACCAGTTTTAACGTATTCTTTGATAATATCATCGTCAAGATCGTGAAACTTCACCCTTGTCGATTCGACGAAGTTGACCATTTCTTCTCGGAATTTTATGCAAACACCGGTGTGAACTGTGTGCCATTTTCCAGAAAGCATTTTCAACATCCTTGTCGCATCATCCTCATCCTTGGGCTTTCCGAGTATTGCACCGTTTATCTCAACTGTGGTATCGGCGGCCAAAACGACATTATCGCGTTTGACGAAATCTGCCTTCATTCTCGAAAGCCTTAAGACCATCTCTATGGCGGATTCACCCTTTAAAATAGATTCATCCACCTCAGGATGAACGATTTCGACCTCTTTGAAAATTTTTTGAAGCAAGGACTTTCTTCTTGGAGATGAAGAAGATAAAGTTATCATTTTATCACTCTCAATTTTGAAATGTCATGACGTCGTAAGGAGTTTTTTCTTTCATGCCTTCGGTGTATATGACTATCTTGTTTGGAACGCTTATTATGGTCTCACCCTCTTTTGATATCCAGCCAGTTGCAACGCTTATCTGAGTTGTCTCGGTTGCTGGAAAGACCCAATTTGTTGAATAAGTTGCCCTTATAGCACCGGGCCTTGTTTCGACGGTCATAAGATAGGTATCTCCCCTGTAAATCTTGTAATATGCATTTTTGTCAAGGGGTATGACCTTGTAGACTTTGCCATCAAGCAAAATAACGGCCTTAGCGGCAGAAGGAGCAAATTGTTTTAAACCTATCCATAATCCAAATCCTGTTACCAAAATGAGGATAAGTAAAAGATCCCACTTTGAAAATATCCTACGGTTTGTATTCGTACTCTTTCCAATTGTCACTTTTTATTACCTGACCTTCTTCGTTTATGGCGTAATACGCCACTCCCAATTTTGGAGCCATTTTTTCCATAGCCGATAATCCGGCAACCATTGAGAAAACGCCGAAACCGTCTGAGAAAATGGCTCTCGTTGATACGGTCGTGACAGATTCAAAATAATTGTTTGAATATCCGGTTTTAGGATCGAAGATGTGGTAGTATCTTTTTCCGTCAACAATTATGTATCTTTCGTAATCGCCAGAGGTTCCAACGTAGCCACTGTAAAGTTTAACGTAGGCTACAGCGTCATTCGGACCTCCGCGTGGATTTTGAATTCCAATTATCCAAGGCTTATTTCCATATTTCGGCCCTATTATGCCAACTGTCCCACCAACGTCAACAAATCCTGAAGATTGAGGATCATTTTGTCTTGCCATCTCTATGAGCATCTCGTCTATGTATCCTTCCATCATTCCGTTAAGATCGAGCCATACGCCATTTAAAAGCCTCACCTCATCGCCGTTTATCTCAACATTTTTGTATCCGACATGTTGCAAAGACGCTTGAATCTCTTCAGGCGTGGGTAGATGCCATGAGTTGGTGTTGTCAGTGTTGAAGCCCCATAAAGGAACGAGTCTTCCTATAGTTGGATCGAATTGGCCATTCGTTAATTTTGCAAAGTCTATTGCGTCCTTTATGACAGTAAGCAATGCCGGAGAAACTTTGACCCATTTTCCATCTGAATGGTTGAGATTGTAAAGTTCAGATCCCGCAACCCATGGATCAAAAATGCGATCGTATTCTTGAAATTTGTTGAACATTTCATCAACAACTTCTTTGGCATTTCCCTTTTTGGTAGCGTAAGATATCTCCACATCTGTGCCCAATTCAACACCGTAACGTGTGTAGTATTTTGGAGGTACATTCGTAAGAAAGATCGATGCTATGACACTCCCAACAATTGCCACGGTGAAAATCAATATGATGACGTTACGCCTCTTCATTGAAACCTTCCCTTCATTTTTCATTTCTCACTCTTTTTATAAGTACACCGGCAACAATCGCATTGGCTATGCCCGAAAAAATGCCGATTATCTCCATGTACGGCAAATAAGACATGATGGCCCACGTGTTGACTATCTGAACTCCTATCAAAACTTGAACGAGATTGTTCAAGAGTGCACCAAGCGTGCTGTGAAAAACAAGACCCCCTTTTTTAAAAAGGTGAAAAGAAAAATACATTCCAATTGTCGATGATATCGAACCGATAAAGCCCATTAAAAATGTTGGGGCAAGAAAGGTACCTCCAAGTAAACTGCCTATGAGAGATTTGCCTATCGTGATCACAGTTAACCAAGACAAAGGGGTGTCGGAGAGGGCATAGACCACCACCATGTTGGAAAAGCCCCAGCGCGCCCCTGGAATGGGTACAGGAAAGGGAGCATAACTTTCAAGAATGTATATTGCCGCTCCAACTGCCACGAGCATGCTGTAAGTTGTTATCTTTCTACTTACCTTTTGGTATGCATCATTTTGCATATTCATTCCAAAGCGTGTTAGATTGCGTTTGACCATTTTCGTAAATTGCAAAGTAACCAATTCCAAAAATTTCTGACCATTGATTTATATCATTTGGTCCGGCGACCATAGCGGCAGTCCCAAAGGCATCTGAAAGCATGCCATTGTCTGATATGCTCGTCACAGATTGAAAATAGTTATCTGAATAACCAGTTTTAGGATTGAGAATGTGATAATATCTTCTTCCTCCGACGGTTATATAGCGTTCATAATCTCCCGATGTCGCTATGTATCCTTTGTAAAGGTTGACATACGTTAAAGCATCATTCGGAGTCCCACGCGGATTTCTAACGCCTATGACCCATGGCTGATTGCCATACTTTGGCCCTATTATTCCTATATCACCGCCTATATCCACGTATCCTGTGGAATTGGGATCATTTGCTTTTGCCATTTCAACGAGCAATTCAACGGCGTACCCTTTTGCTATGCCACCTAAATCGACCCATACGCCGTTGAGAAGTCTTACTTTGTTTCCATCAAACTGAACATTTTGATAACCCACATGCGGTAAAACGGCTGCGATCTCGCTTGGTGAAGGTAAGTGCCATTTTGCCGAATCGGTGGAGTTGAACCCCCAAAGATCTACCAGTCTTCCCACCGTTGGATCAAAATTGCCATTTGTTTCTTGAGCAATTTTAATTGAATATTTCAAAACATCAAGTAACTCTGGACTTACTTGCGTCCATTGACCATTTGAATGATTTAAATTGTAAAGTTCTGAATTCGGAAGCCATGGATTGAAAATAGCATTTATGTTGTCCAATTCTTTAAACATCGCTTCAACAACCTGCTGGGCATTTCCCTTCTCAGTTGCATAAGAAATGGTGACATTTGTGCCCAACGCCACACCGTATTGAACGTAGTATTGGGGAGGTTTCTTCCACAAGGCTGCAAAAATTACAATCGCCACTATGAGTAGAATCGAAAGAGATATAATTACAGCCTTTAGAGATGAGAAATTCACTTTCTTATCGCTATCGGGAAACCGCAATTCGTGCAACTCCCTTCTTCATCAAGACCAACGATGTTTACGTTGTAGCCGTTTCTTTCTATGACTGTTTTGCCACACTTCGGACAAATCGTGTCCTCATGCATTCCGGCCACATTGCCTATGTAAACGTAATCAAGATATTCCTTCGCAGTATGCCATAATTTTTCAAGGACGTCAAGGTCCGTCGGTGGCCTATCGTACTTGTAATTTGGGAAATACCGTGAAAGATGCAATGGAATCGATCTGTCTATCGATCCTAACCATTGCGCTATTCCCCTTGTCTCATCTTCTGAATCGTTATCTTCTGGCACAATTAACGTCGTTATTTCGACATGAATGCCTGCCTTTTGTGCGGTTTCCACGTTTTTCATGACAACATCGCGCTGCCCACCGAGCACTTTTCTGTAATATTCTGGATTGAATGATTTAACGTCGATGTTCATGGCAGAAAAATACTGGGTTAAGAGTTTAAAAGGCATTTCCTCTATGAAACCATTTGTAACGAGTACGTTGGTAAGACCATCCTTCATTGCGGCACGGGCACAATCAAGCACATACTCAAACCACACAACTGGCTCAGAATAAGTATATGCTATTCCAAAAGAATTATGATCTTTTGCCAAAGATGCCAATTGTTCCGGAGAAAAGTCTCTCACGCGCGGGATTGAATGAGATATTTCCCAATTTTGACAAAAAGGACAAGACATGTTGCATCCCCAACTGCCGACAGAAAGTATTTCACTTCCAGGATAAAAATGAAAAAGCGGTTTCTTTTCTATCGGATCCATAGAAATGGCTGAAATCTGGCCATAATTAAGCGAATAAAGCGCTCCATCTATGTTTTTTCTCACACCACATATTCCCACTTGACCATTTTTCAGCACGCAGTGATGTGGACACAGATCGCATCTTACTTTATCGTCTTTTAGAATCTCAAAAAACAGGGCTTCCCTCATTTTTTCAGATCCTTCCATTTCTCGCGACAAGCATAAGCATTGTGCGTGTGAATAGATTCATAACTTGTAACTTTCACGTTGTACCAAATAACGCGATCATCATCTTCAAGTTTTAAAGAAACATCTCTCACCACATCTTCAACGAATTTTGGGTTGTCATAAGCACTTTCAGTCACGTATTTTTCATCTTCGCGTTTCAGCAACGTGTAAAGAGGAGTAGATGCCGAACTCTCAACTATATCTATGATATCTTCTATCCAAACTATGCGTTTCATCCTCACTGATACATCTGCTTTTGCCCTTTGATTATGTGCACCTCTCTCGCTTATTTCTTTTGAACATGGGCACAAAGTTTGAATTGGGGCTATCACTTCAAGTACAAAATCAAAGTTTTCATCTTTTTTTGATATGAATTTAGCCTTGTAAGGAGTGTAACTTTCTATTTTAGAAACTGGCGCTTTGCGCAGCACAAAATAGTCAAACTCAACTTCGAAATGGGCGGTGACGGCTTTAAGATGGGTTTTCATATCGTCCAAAATCTTTTCCATATTTTGAATTGTCATTTTCCCCCTGTGCGCATTGAGTACCTCGACAAACCTACTCATGTGTGTGCCTCTGAAATCCTTTGGAAGATCAACGTACATGTTTATCCTGCCAACCGTGTTTTGATAAATATTTTCTCTGTCTAAAACAACTATCGGATAAACTATATCACTTACTCCAACCTTATCTATGTATATATTTCTCGAATCTTTTTG
>JAVRKN010000067.1:0-8148 GCA_031962405.1 Athalassotoga sp.
GAGATGATTTGGCTGATATGGCAGAAGAGATGGTTAAAGCTCTTGATTTCATGGTTGATACTGCTGCGGCTCTTATGAGAACAGGATCACCGACGACAAGGACAGAAATTTGGGTTTCAAGAATCGGGCAAAAACTGGGTTTTGAAGTTGACGTTGCGATAATTTACACCGTTATTTACATAACCATCAAAGATCGAGACGGAAACATCATGACGATAACAAAGAGAACTGGGAATCTTTCAAGTGATTTTGACAAGTTTATAAGGATAGACGCACTTGTAAAAAGGTTTGTGGATGGCAAAATAAATCTTTCAGATGCCCATTCTGAGTTAAAATCCATTCTCAACGCCGATTTTTCTTATCCAATTTTCATTCGACTGATAGCCGCGGCTCTTGCGTGTGGAGGATTTGAATACATACTTGTTGGAGGACTTATGAGCGCCATTGCATCGATGGTACTGGGAGCGATAGTTTACGCTGCCACAAATTACATTCGTTTACTTGATAACAGATTTTTTCAACAGTTCAGTTCTGGCATCATGATAGCCATCGGATCCTGGATATTGATGCCCATTTTCAAGGGATCAACCTTTAGCGGCATTATATCGGGAGCGATAATGTTGTTTGTACCAGGCTTACTTATAACCAACGGGTTTTCAGAAATATCTCAAGGCAGCGTCATATCTGGAACAATAAAAGAAAGCGAAGCACTTGCGCTGTTGGTCGCACTCGTCTTTGGAATATCTGCTGGTACTGTCTTTGTGGGAGGAATCAAATTTTGAATCTGATCATTCAATCGCTAATCGCAGGTCTTGCAAGTGGAAGTTTCACACTGCTTTACAATGCCCGTCCATTTGATGCAATGCTTGGTGGGAGCATAGGCTTTATTGGATGGTTGATTTATTCTCTAACGCTTGGATACGGAATCGTCGCGTCGTCTTTACTCGCAGCGCTGGCTATTGGTTTAATTGGAAGAATTCTTTCACGCGTGAGGCATATACCCTCTCAACCTTTGATAATTGGTGGAATAGTCGTTTTAGTCCCTGGATTTATGGCATTCAAAGCCATGAATGCCTTTGTAGTTGGCAATTCGATCCAAGGTACAACGGTGATGTTGAACGCATTTCTCGTGGCGGCCTCAATTGGTACGGGATTGGTAGTCGCCGTGGCTATCACGACGATAATTTTTAGAAAAAAATAGGAGGTTGAATATGGAAAAGATAACTTTTGTAAGTCATGATGGGCTGAAAATAGAAGCGGAAATTTTTGGTAAATCAAACCACATGGTTATCTTGGCGCACGGTAAAGCTTTTGACATGCAAAGTTGGGAACCATTTGCAAGATATCTTGAAGAACAAGGCTTTTCAGCGATGCCTTTTAATTTTCGAGGTTATGGAAATTCGCAAAGTGGGAATTTGAAGTATGAATTTGATATCATGGGAGCGATAGATTACGCGCTAAAAGATCACAGGTATGTTTCTGTCATAGGTGCAAGTATGGGAGGTGCAGCAGCCCTTAGAGCTTTGGAAATAAGTAAGCCAATTGATGGTCTCATTTTGCTCTCGCCCGCTGGGTTGCCAAAAAGTTTCTCTAACCTTGCAGGGAAAGCCAAAAAAGCGCTCGTTGCTTTTTCGAAGGGAGACTTTGTTTTTGAGACAGCAAATGAAATTTCAAATTCACTGCCTTTTGAAACGGAGACCATCATCTTCGATGGAAACCTTCATGCCCAAAATCTTTTTAGAAATCCTGAAATTGAGACAGCGCTCAAAAATAAAATAACAACATTTTTGAAATCATTTGAGGAACGTTGAATTGGCGATAATGGCAGACATTCATTGCCGTCCTTGATTAAATTGGCATTCGACCTTTGAAATAGGGTTAGCGTAGATGATATAATTTAGACACGCAAAGGTTCTTCACAGACATTAAAGATTGGTAAGAAATAGGGCGAAGAACGTAGTAATCCAGCAGAATAATGTTATTTGCGATAAAAGTTGAAAGAAGGTAAAGTATGAAAGAAAGCATAATGATACTCGATGCATGTCAGGAAATAATAGATCTAAAACTCGTCTCAGGCACGTGGGGAAATGTGTCCATGAGACTTGAGAATGGAAATATACTCATAACTCCAAGCGGCATACCTTACGATGAAATAAGAGAAGAAGACATGGTCTTGTGTGATAAAAATGGTGAGGTCATCGAAGGTAAACTTTTACCATCAAGCGAATTGAAAATGCACGTCGCTCTATATGCAAAGCGCAACGATATAAATGCCATAGTTCATACCCACAGTCTTTACGCATCGATAGCCTCTTCTATCTTCGATGAAGTGCCACTCCTTGTTGAAGATGTTGCAATGGTTATAGGCGGTACCATAAAGGTTACGAAATACAAATTACCGGGTACCATTGAACTTGCAAATGAAGTGGCCTCTGTTATAGGGGATAAAAATGCGGTCATAATATCGAATCATGGTCAAGTTGCCGTGGGCCAAACGATGGAAGACGCGATGCTCTCGGCACAGATGTGTGAAAAGGCATCTCAAATGTACGTTATGGCGATTCAGAGTGGGAAAACTCCTCGTGCGCTTTCGGATGAAGATGTAAAGATGCTTTACGAAAAGTATGTTAATTCTTACAAGAAACTCAAGGAGAAAAGATGAGTAAAGTTTTGAAAAATGCGTTGGTTTTGGAAGGGGACTTCTCTTTAAAAAAGCGGACTCTTTACATAGAAGGCGATAGAATAACAGATTTTGCAATGGGAGAAGTTGAAAATTTGGATGGAATGCTTGTCATGCCGGGACTTGTGAATACCCATACCCATGCCGCCATGACGCTCTTCAGAGGCATTGCTGAGGATGTCGATCTTAACGAGTGGCTGTTCAAATACATCTTTCCAAGAGAGGAAAAGTTGACAGAAAAGGACATTTACATCGGAAGCCTTCTTGGTTTCATGGAAATGGTCAAAAATGGCATAACGACTTTTGTTGACATGTATTTTTACGAGGATGCGATAGCCCAGGCCGCAAAGGATATAGGCATAAGGGGAATTGTGGCGAGAGGCCTTGCGGATACAGATGGAAATGGAAAAAAGAAACTTTTGCTTGCAGAAGAATTCATAAAAAAGCATAAAGAAGATCCACTCATAAAGGGAGGCTTTGGTCCTCATGCACTCTACACGTGTTCTACAGATTATTTCAAAGAGATAATCGATGTTTCGAAAAACTACGATCTTCCCATCACCTTTCATTTACTCGAATCTCCTGAAGAAAGAGAAAACTTCAAAAGAGAGGTTGGAATAGAATCAGTTGAATTTCTTGATTCGATAGGGGCATTTGGTAAAAACACGATCATAGCCCATGGGACGCATCTTAACGATGACGAACTGCGTTTGATATCAGAAAGAGGATCCACTCTTTCTTACAATCCAACTTCCAACGCCAAACTTGGAAATGGTATAGCACCGATAAAAAAGGCCGTTGAGATGGGGGTAAACGTCACTTTGGGTACAGATTCGGCCGCTTCGAATAACAGTCTCGATATTTTCAGCGAAATGAAATTTGGATCTCTACTTCAAAGGGCAAAATTTCACGATCCAAAGATTTTAAAATTAGAAGAACTCCTTAAAATGGGAACTTCAAATGCAAGAAGACCTTTACCGTTCGATGTTGGGACTTTGGAAAGCGGTATGCTCGCAGATCTCATCGTCTTGGATATCGGCAATGTTTCCATGGTGCCAAAAGAGAACATGCTTGCCAACATCGTTTACGCTTTTGACGCCTCTTCCATTAAACGCGTCATGGTAGGTGGAAGATGGATTTACGATGGAGATTTTCTCACCGTGGATGGTAAGAAGGTGATAGAAGATTTTGAAAAAGCATATAGCGATCTTAATGCTCGCCTTTGAATTGATACCTTTAACTTTGATTTTAAGTTCATGCTTTTTGACAAAGTTTAACATAAGCACGCTCAGATCTTTTGTTCCAAGTGGATATTCCATAAAATTTTACGAGATAAAAGTGAAACCTTCTGAATTTCTTGGTTATAAATCTGCCAACATATTGAGAACGGTAAATGTTACCTACGTTTCGACCATGGCAACGGTTAATCTTCACGCGGCTGAATTTAGCAGTTCTTTTGACATGCACGATCTCTGGTACGCATTTGCCAAATCCCAAGTTGGCAGTTGGAATGCGCTTAACAGCAGTTTATGGTGGTTTTCAGGCACCTTAAAGACGCCTAAGTACCTTGCGTGGTACTCGAACTACACGATTTTCGTGCTTGAATCAAGCGAAAAGGTCGATCTTGGAAGCCTTAGAAAGCAAGTTGAAAATTTCATGAATGTCTTTGGAAGTGTACAGAGTTGATTTACAGAGAACTTGCACCATACCTTAAGGAAAAATACGGCGCGCGCGTTCAAAGAATTTCGATATCTTATTTTAAGACATGCCCAAATCGCGATGGCACCGTTGGCGTGGGTGGATGTACTTTTTGCGAAGAGAGTGGAAGTGGATTTGCGAACAAATTCAAAAATCTTGAAGTTAGGTCTCAGATGATAGAAGGAATTAAAATGGCCAGGCAAAAATACAAGGCAAGCAAATTCATGGCATATTTTCAATCTTTCACCAATACCTACGGTCCTATCGAAGAACTTGAAAAAGTTTACAACGAGTCAATCATCGATGATGTCGTTGCACTTGATATTTCAACGAGGCCTGATACATTTTCGGAAGAGATAGCAGAACTTTTAAAGGACATATCTTTTAAAAGAAAAGTCGATATATTCGTCGAATTTGGCCTTGAATCGGTCAACGAGAACACGCTTGTGGCAGTCAACCGTGGCCATTCCGTTGGAGAATTCATAGATGCCGTCTTAAGGGCTAAAAATTATGGGTTTGAGGTTGTTGCGCACGTTATCTTGGATTTCCCTTCAGATACCATGGACGATGAAATTGCGTGCGCAAAAATACTATCGGCACTTAAGGTAAATGGTGTTAAGATGCACTCGCTTTATATAATACCTGGAACAAAAATGGGACGAGATTACCTCGATGGAAAGATAAAAGTTTTGGACGCAAAAGAGTACATACTCAGGGCTGTGACCTTTTTATCTTACCTCGATCCACAGATTGTCGTGCATAGAATAATATCAACTCCGCCCGATAATGCGATTTACTCTGTTGGGCTTTCTTCAGCGCAGGCAAAAAAACTTGTGGAAGAGGAAATGATCAAAAATTCCAAATTTCAAGGCAGCAATTTCAATTATCTCAACGGTGGAAGTTGGAGAAAGAAATTTTTCGAAAGGAGAAATTCAGATGGATTACGTTCAGATGGTCAAAGAATCAGTTGAATTTTTGAAATCAAGGGTAAAAGTAAGTCCCAAAATTGCAATAGTGCTGGGATCCGGTCTCTCTGTCATAAAAGAAAGTTTAGACGTTGAGGCGAAGGTAAAATATTCAGAGATACCTCATTTTCCCATCTCAACTGCCCCAGGCCACGCGGGTGAGATGATCTTTGGCAAATGGAATGATGTTGATGTTGTGTTGATGAATGGCCGCTTCCACTTCTACGAAGGCTACTCGATGAAAGAAGTTACGATGGCGATACGTGTCTTTCAGATCATGGGTGTTAGATATTTGTTTCTTACAAATGCCGCTGGCGGCCTAAATCATGCCTTTGAACCTGGTCATCCCATGATAATAACGGATCACATAAATTTCATGGGAGACAATCCATTGATAGGCAAAAACATCGATGAATGGGGCGTAAGATTTCCAGACATGTCAGACGCCTACAATTCTAAACTCGTTTCAATCGCAGAAGAGGTGGCAAAGGGATTGCCAGTCGAGTATTACAAAGGTGTCTACGTTGCCGTTGCCGGTCCATCATTCGAGACGCCGGCAGAACTTAAGATGTTCAGATACCTCGGTGCCGATGCCGTCGGTATGTCAACCGTACCAGAAGTCATAGTCGCAAATCATGGCGGTATAAAGGTGCTTGCCATTTCAGCCATTACGGATCGTGCCATACCAGAAGGCCTTGAACCTTTAACGGCCGAGCAAGTACTGAAGGTTGCTGAGAAGACGGGTATTCAGATAGCCAAAATTTTTGAAGGCGTCATAAAAGAGATAAAAGAGGAATTGAAATGATAGAAGAAACGGTTAGAGTTTTAAAATCGAAAATTGGAGATGTAGACGTTGCAATCGTGCTGGGATCGGGTCTTGGCAAACTCGCAAATGAAGCGGAAGAGGCCGTACACATTCCATATTCTGAGATACCAGGTTTTTTAAGATCAACGGCGCCCGGTCATGCCGGAGAATTGGTGTATGGCGTGATAAATGGAAAACACGTTTTGCTCATGAATGGGCGTTTTCACATGTATGAAGGATATTCGCCCAAAGATGTTGTGTATCCTATAGAAGTTATGAAGATGATAGGCGTGAAAAAATTGATTGTGACTAACGCGGCCGGAGGCATAAAACTTTCATTTGTGCCAGGTCAACTTGTCTTTATAAAGGATATAATCAACTTTTCATTCAGAAATCCTTTAATCGGTAAAAATGATGAAAAGATCGGTCCTCGATTCCCGGATATGTCTCAACCACTTTCTTACGAATGGATCGAAAAGGCCAATGCTGCTATTTACGAAAAGATGAAACAAAAATTGGAGACAGGCACTTACGCCCTTATGCTGGGTCCAAGTTATGAAACTCCAGCCGAGATAAAGATGCTAAGAAAATTGGGCGCAGACATGGTTGGCATGTCAACGGTGCCTGAAATAATAAAGGCTAACCATGTTGGATTGGAAATCATGGGCATATCTTGCATTACAAACATGGCCGCAGGCGTACTTAAACAGCCTTTGTCTGAAAAAGAGGTAATTGAGGTTGCCAACAGCGTCTCATCGAATTTTATATCGATAGTCAAAACCATAATAGAAAGAACATGTTGAAGGTGATATCGTGAGGGCATACGATGTGATACTTAAAAAAAGAGACGGTCATGAACTTTCAAAAGCAGAGATAGAGTTCATGGTAAATGGCTTCGTCAATGGAGAAGTTCCAGATTACCAGATGGCCGCATTTCTGATGGCGATATACTTCAGACACATGAGTGCCGATGAAAGATACAACCTTACCGAGATAATGGCAAGATCTGGCGATTCGATAGACCTTTCTTTCATTCCAGGAGTAAAGGTGGACAAACATTCAACGGGCGGCGTCGGAGATAAAACGACGCTTGTGCTCGCACCCATGGTTGCTTCGTGCGGACTGCCGGTGGCAAAGATGTCCGGGCGCGGACTCGGTCATACCGGAGGTACCATAGACAAACTCGAAGCCATCCCTGGTTTTAGGACCTCTTTAACGGAGGATGAATTCAAGAAAAGCGTTAAAGAACACCTCATAGCGGTTGTAGGTCAGACCGCAAATCTTGCGCCAGCAGACAAAAAGATATACGCTCTTCGTGATGTAACAGCCACAGTTGATGAAATATCTTTGATCTCTTCAAGTATAATGAGCAAAAAACTTGCCGCAGGTGCGGATGCAATAGTCTTAGACGTCAAAGTTGGATCTGGTGCGTTTATGAAAGACATTGCCTCTGCGACGGATTTAGCGCGTGCGATGGTAGATATAGGCAAAAAGCACGGCAAGGCGATGGTAGCGCTTATAACGGATATGGACAAGCCTCTTGGTTACACGGTTGGAAATGCGATAGAAGTTGAAGAAGCGATAGATACGCTCAAGGGCAAAGGACCCCAAGATCTTAAGATGCTTTGTGTGGAACTTGGAGCTCAGATGCTCAAACTTGGACATATAACTGAAAATTTAGATGCGGCGAGAAAGATGCTCGAAGACTCGATCAAAAGCGGGAAAGCCATCGAAAAGATGAGGGAAATGATCAAGTCACAGGGAGGGAATCCTTCTGTAATCGATGATACGTCATTGCTTGGCATTTCAAAAAATGCCTTTGAATTAAAAGCGTGGAAAGATGGTTACGTAACGTCTATGAATGCCGAAGGCATAGGCATTGCATCGATGAAATTGGGGGCTGGACGCGAAAAGAAGGAAGACAAGATAGACCTTTCAGTTGGGATAAGACTTTCAAAGAAGACAGGGGACGCCGTAAAAACTGGAGAAACGCTTTGCAC